>DASYKL010000087.1:0-2900 GCA_035995405.1 Chloroflexota bacterium | reverse complement strand
TGCTGCCGATGCGCGGCGCACGGCTGCCGCTGACGCTTCACAGGCTGCCGACGCGGCCTCGGCGCCACAACCTGCCACGCCACCGGCTTCCGCGGTCGCAGTCCCACACGCGGCTACCTTCCCGAGTTCCAGCCCGACGCAGACGCCAGCCGAGGCGGCTGCTTTGGCCGCCGCGCTTGCCAACGCCTCACGCACTGACCCCGCGGACGGGTCAGCGCCGCGCGGGCAATCTCAAGGCCCTGTCCAAGCCGCCGGCGCAACCCAGGCTGTCGCGACAACCGCGCTGTCAACAGCCATACAGACTGCAACCCAGGGTGCGTTCGGCCAGTCCGCCGGCGGCGGCTCCGGGCACTCCAGTGACAAACGCACCGCCACCAGTCTCGATTCTGCAGCCGCTCTCGACAACAACGTCTCGGTCGACCGCTCCTTCGCCGAGGTGACCTCAGGTGCGCCGACCGCCAGCACGAGCGGCCCCGTCCTGCCCGAAAATGTCCAGGCTTCGCAGGTCGTCAGCCAGATTGCCCACCAGGCTGACCTTTTTCGTCAGCCGGGCAGCAAGAGCATTCGCATTCAGCTGCATCCGGAAGACCTGGGTGGCGTGGACGTGACACTGCGTTATTCAGCCGCTGGTGGCATCCAGCTGCACATCAACGCTGAGCACGCTGCGACGGGCCACCTCGTTCAGGCGGGCTGGACCGAGCTGCGCGACGCGCTGGCAACGCAGGGCATCAATCCCGACCGCATGGTCATGAGCATCACGGCACCGAATGATGCTGGCGGCTTGAGCTTCTCGAGCGGCAACGGCTCTGGTCGGCCCGACCCTGGCGTGGACACGTTTACCCAGGGCCAGTCCTCCGGCCAGCAGCAGCCACACGATGGTCAGCCGCAACAGCGGACCACTCGCGGCTGGAATCCATCTGTCGACCCATCCCCTTCTCTTTCCGACGACGGCGCGCGAGTAGCTTCGGCTGCCACGGCCCGTATCGATTACCGCGTCTGAGCCGCACGAAAGGCCACTGCCTCTTATGACCCAGGTTTCCTCCTCGTCAGCCTCGAATGCCGTTCAAGTGCCCGCCGCCAGCGCTTCCTCCGCGCCGGGCATCGGCGGATCAAAGAGTCTTGGTAAGCAGGACTTCTTGAAGCTGTTGATGGCGCAATTGCAGCACCAGGATCCGCTGAAACCGATGGACGACACCGCGATGATGGCCCAGATGGCCCAGTTCAGCGCCCTGGAAGCAACCCAACAACTCAACACCACGATCCAACAGAACAACAACGTGCAAACCATCGCTCAGGCTGGTGGCTTGATCGGCAAGTACATCCTCGCCAATCAGGCCGACGGCTCGACGAATTCAGGTGCCGTCAGCGGAGTCAATTTCACCACCACTAACGGCGTCGTTACGCCAACCGTGCTCGTCAACGGCATCGATGTCGACTACAGCACGATCGTCAAAGTCAGCAGCACCCCCATCGCGTCGGCTTAGTTGAAAGCCCTCAAGGAGAATCCCCGCCCATGATGCGTTCGATGTTCTCAGCCATTTCAGGCTTGAAGAATCACCAGACATTTATGGATGTCGTTGGCAACAACATCGCCAACGTCAACACCACCGGCTTCAAACAGTCGCGCGTGACCTTCCAGGACATCCTCAGCCAGACTGTCCGCGGCGCAAGTGGCCCACAGGGTGGTCGCGGCGGCGTCAACGCCGAACAGATCGGTCTCGGCGTGTTGACCAGCGGTATTGACACCATCCAGACGCAGGGCACGCTGCAGTCGACAGGCAAGTCCACGGACATGGCCATCCAGGGTGACGGCTATTTCGTCATGAGCGATGGCAAGCAGAACTTCTATACCCGCGACGGTGCGTTCGACCTGGCCCTGGACGGCACGCTGGCCAGCGCTGCTAGCGGACTGCACGTCATGGGCTGGCAGGCCGACCCGGTCACCGGACTGGTCAACACCACGGTGCCGGCAACGAACATCACAGTGCCGATCGGCGCGGGCATGACGGGCAAAGGCTCGACCTCGCTGACGGTCACGGGCAACCTGGACTCCAGGAATCTGGGTGGCGCCGCGAACGCGGTCACGCTCAGCTCGACCGTGTATGACGCTCAAGGCAACGCGCTGCCGATCACATTGACGGCCGTAAAGAGCGCCACGACGCCTGACAATTGGACCGTCACCGCGAGCGGTTCGGGTGCCACGGGCAGCAGCACGCTGGTCTTCAATGGCCAGGGCAAGGTCGCGACGGGCGGCACGGGCACGATCAGCATCACCCTGACCAACGGCGCCACGACTCCTCAGTCGGTGTCACTGGATCTGGCGGCGATGACGCAGTTGTCGGCCACCTCGAACCTGAGCTCCAACACGGATGGCGCTTCGGCTGGCTCACTGACCAGCTTCACCGTCGGCCAGGCGGGCGATATCACGGGTGTGTACTCCAACGGTTACAAGCAGCCGCTCGGTCAGATCGCGCTGGCCAGTTTCTCGAACCCCAGCGGCCTGATCAAGGCTGGCGGCAACCTGTACACCAATTCCGCGAACTCAGGTACAGCCAACATCGGTACGCCTGACTCGGCCGGCCGTGGTCAGATCGCGACGGGCTTTCTCGAAGGCTCGAACGTCGATCTGGCTCAGCAATTCACCAACATGATCATGGCCGAGCGTGGCTTTCAGGCCAACTCGAAGGTGATCACCACGTCAGACGAGATCCTGATGGATCTGGTCAACCTCAAGCACTAAACCTGACGTTTTTGTAGCGTTTCGCGCCGCGAGCCGTACCAGTGTCGGGCCCCAAAAAGCCCGCCTGGCACTGGCTCAGGACGCACCCGCATGCCGCGCGCTGGGGATTGTCATGTCTGCACCAGCCCGACAGTGCCACGATCAGGCAGAGATCTTGCGT
>DASYKL010000086.1:0-2521 GCA_035995405.1 Chloroflexota bacterium | reverse complement strand
TAGATGGGACCCCGCCGAGCAAGTCACGATAGAGCAACAAGGCCGCCTGAATGTCGCGTACGGCAATCGCCGTGTGATCGAATGACTCGACCCCCAACGCGCCTGGCAGGTCGTGCATAGTGGTGCCTAACGCAGCTTGAGCAGCAGCTCGAGGGGCTGTTCGACGAAGCGCTTCAAGGCAGCCATGAAGCGGCCCGCGTTTTCGCCGTCCAGGACACGGTGATCGAACGTGAAACTGACCCCCACACAGTGGCGTGCCACGACCTGACCATCGACGACACGAGGCTGGAGATCGATCCGGCCCAAGCCCAGAATGGCTACTTCCGGGTAGTTGAGGATGGGCGTCGCAAAGAGCGGGCTGCCGGGCAAGCCGCCAAAGTTGGTAATGGTGAAGGTACTGCCGGACAGCTCGGCAGGTGAGGCGCGGCGCTCACGTGCTGCGCCGATGAGTCGTTGAAGCTCGGCGGCGATCTCGATCAGGTTCAAACAGTCGGCGTGACGCAGCACGGGCACGACCAACCCACCCTCGATTGCCGTGGCGATGCCGATGTGGAATTCGCGTTTGAGCACGATCGCGTCATCGGCGACGATGGCGTTGGCTTCGGGTACCGCCTTCAGCGCCTCGATGGTGGCCTTGACGAAGAACGGCAGATAGGTCAGCCGTGCACCTTCAGCTTGCGCCGCGGCGAGTAGCAGCTCGCGGGCTCGGACGAGCTCGGTTACGTCGAGCAGGTCCATGGACGTGACCTGGGGCGCGTTGCGCCAGGCTTCGACCATGTGGTCGGCGATCGATTTTCTGATGCCCCGCAGGGGAATTCGGTCCGCGGTGTTCACCTTTTGAGCCGCCTGGGCGTCCAGGTCCGCGATCCGCACCCGCCCATGCGGCCCCGACCCGTTGATGTCCTCGAGGCGGATGCCGCGCTCGCGGGCCAGCTTGCGCACGAATGGCGCCGCCTGGACGTGTTTCGCCGTACGGGGTGCCTCGGCCGTAGGCACCGTTTCCGCCACGGGTCGACTGCCGACGATGCCGAACCACTCCTCTGGCGGCGCCACTTCCGCGGACTCCGCGGCAGTCGAACCGCCATTGGTGTCGATCACCACAAGCACATCGCCGAGCCGTGCCGTGTCGCCTTCGCGAAACCGCGTCTCCAGCACCCGACCAGCGACCGGCGCCGTCAGCTCCACCGCTGCCTTGGCGCTTTCTACCTCACACAAGGCCTGGAACGCGCTGACGTCCTGGCCGGGCGACACCTTCCACGTCAGCAGCTGTGCCTCGTGGATCCCCTCGCCCAGGTCCGGTAGCTTGAACTCGAACGGCATTCAGTCCTGCATGGTCAGCCGCAACGCCGCGGCGATCCTGCCTGCATCCGGAATGTACTGATCCTCGAGCAGCTGCGGCGGGTACACCACGTCTGCACCCGCAACACGGCGCGGCGGACTCCGGAGCGCGTAGAAGCAGCGCTCGACAATGTTCGCAACGACCTCGCCTCCCGGCCCAGCGGTCCGTGGCGCCTCGTGCGCCACCACCAGCCGACCCGTCTTGTCAACGGACGCCGTCAGCGTGTCCCAATCCATGGGCGACAACGTCCGCGGATCAATGACCTCCACATCGATTCCTTCACTGCTCACCCGCGCGGCCGCTTCGAGCGCCGTCGGAACGACCGCGCCCCAGGCGATCAACGTCACGTCCTCACCAGAACGGCGGACGCGCGCTTGGCCCAGCGGTATGGGCGACAAGACTTCAGGCAGCGTCTCACCGGCCGCTCGGTACAACCGGATCGGCTCCATCATGACCACCGGGTTACCGTCGTCGATCGCTGAGAGCAACAAGCCCGCCGCATCCAGCGCCGTGCTCGGCACGACGACTTTGACGCCCGGCGTGCCCATCAGCAGGCCTTCCAGGCTGTCCGAGTGGTGTTCCGGTGTGCGCACGCCACCGCCGTAGGCGGTTCGAACCACCAGTGGCGCCATCGTCTGGCCCCAGGTCCGGGCACGAATCTGACCAGCTTGCGCCAGTAGTTGATCGGCTCCTTTGTAGAGAAAGCCCATGAACTGGATTTCGGCGATCGGCCGCAAGCCAGTTAGCGCCATGCCAAACGCCGTCCCCACAATGGCCGACTCAGCCAGGGGCGTGTCGAACACTCGGTTGTTGCCGAACCGGGCTTGAAGTCCATCCGTAGCGCGGAATACGCCACCCAGTTTCCCAACGTCCTGCCCCATCACCACCACGCGCTGGTCTGCCCCGAGTGCCTGCGCCAGCGCCCGATTGATCGCCTGGACCATGACTTGCGGCCCGGACTCAGCCATTCGCCGCCTCGATGTAGCGTTCGAACGTGGGCAAGGGCATCGCTTCAGATTCCTCGACGGCGCGGTCGATGCGGGCCAGGGATTCGGCGACGGCGTCCTTTTCCGCGGCTTCATCCCACAGATCGCGGCGCTCCAGGTATCGACGCAGCCGCGGCAACGGGTCGCGGATGCGCCACTCGTCGATTTCGCCGCTGGGCTGGTATCGACGCGGATC
>DASYKL010000085.1:0-6642 GCA_035995405.1 Chloroflexota bacterium | reverse complement strand
CAGGTGGTACGGCTGGGGGAAGGTCAACAACGAGGTCAACATGTTGCCGATGCCGTTGTCCTGGAAAATCATCACCGCCCGTCGATCGGCCAGCGCCAACCCGGACAGAATGGAGATGCCTTCTTCTTCGCGTGGAATCGGAAAGACTCGCCGACCTGGCTTGACGCCCGGACCATCGAGAAAATGGCCCAGCACCAGCTTCAGCGTGCTGCTTGGCAGATGCAGGATGAACTCCGGGTCGATACTTTCAACCCCATCGATCACGGCCTGGCTGCGCTGCTCGTAAGACGCGCTCACGGGATCAGTGTAGAGAGGCTTGCTGTTCGCGGCGTAGCTGCTCGTCGATGCGCTCGTGGGCGCCGCTCAGCGTGCCCAGCGGTACACCCTCGCGCATCTTTTGCTGTCTGGCTTTGCCAGCCTGTTCGCGCGGTAGGCAGATGGCGACGATCTCGGCGATGCGCGCGGGTGGCAACACGACAATGCCATCGTCGTCGGCGAGCACGATGTCGCCTGGGTTGACGATAATGCCGCCGCACTGCACCGCGACGTTCAACTCACCGGTCAGACCAGGCGAACGCGTCGTCAGCGGCGAAATGCCACGCCCGAAGACCGGGAAATGCAGCTCTTCGATCTCAACGCGATCGGTCAACATACCATCGATGACGGCGCCGACCACGCCCTTGACGTGCGCGGCCAGCGCGACGCCACCGCCCCAGCAGGCATAGCGGCGGTCGCCCAGCCGATCGACGATGACGACATCGCCTGGCTGGGCGATGTCGATGGCGTAGTGCACGATCGCGCTGTCGCTGCCATGGGCGCGGACGGTGATCGCCGGGCCAGCGAAAGCGAAGTGAGACACGATCGGCCGCAGCTCCGGATCCATGAACTCGTGCTCGAGCATGTGGCCGATGGTGGCCGGCGCGATCTGCTTGAGCTGGGCGAGTAACTCGGCGGGAACGGTGTTTTCGACACGTGCGTTAACGGTGACCATGAGGCTCCTGGGGGTGAGTTTAGGGGGTGTTTCTAGCGGTCTCTCAGGCGAACGTCGAGTGCGTCGCGCAGGCCATCGCCAAACAGGCTGAAGCCAAGCACGGTGAGTGTGATGGCGAGCCCTGGAAAGAGGACGACCCACGGCGCGACCTGCAGGACCGATGTGCCGTCGCTGATCATGGCACCCCAGGTCGCGGTCGGCGGCCGCGGTCCCAGGCCAAGGAAGCTGAGCGTGGCCTCGGCCAGAATCGCCGTTGATACGGACAACGTGCTCAGCACCAGCACCGAGGACATCGCGTTTGGCAGGATGTGGCGCCACAAGATCGTCGGTGTGGTAGCGCCGAGTGATCGGGCGGCCAGGACGTAGTCGCGGTTCCGTAGCGACAGGACTTCGGCGTGCATGACTCGCGTGAAGCGCGGCATCGACGTCAGGCCGACGGCGATCATCACATTCGACAGACCGGGGCCGAGTGTGGCGATGATCGCCAACGCGAACAGCAGCGTCGGGAAGGCCAGCATCGCGTCGGTGAAGCGCATGATGACGCTGCCCAATAGCCCGCCACGGAAACCAGCGATCAGGCCTTGCAGCGAGCCGAGGACGCTGCCGATCGCCACGGCGACGACGCCGACGGCGAGGGACAGCGGGGCGCCGAGCAGGACACGTTGGAGGATGTCTCGACCGGCGCCGTCGGTGCCCAGAACGTGCTGCGGCGATGGGCCGCTGAGACGTTGGGCCAGGTTGGTGCGGTTGGCCGACTCAGGAACGCCGACCTGACCGATCAGAGCGGCCAGAATCACCAGGCCGACGAGGGCCAGTCCCAGTAAGGCCGCCTTCTGGCGCCGCAGCGCCTGGCCAGTGTCGCGCCAGAACGTCCGCGGGAGGCGGACTTCAGGCGTGGCGGATGCGCGGGTCGACCAGACCGTAGAGGACATCGGTGAGGAGGTTGATCAGGATGACGCCGGACAGCAAGACGGCCAGCACGGCCTGGGACAGAGGGTAGTCGCGCGACAGGATGGCGCCGATGAGCATATTGCCGAGGCCAGGACGATTGAAGACGATCTCGATGACGCCAGCAGCACCGAGCATCTGGCCCAGCTGCAACCCGAGGACGGCGAGGATGGGGATGAGGGCGTTCTGGAACGCATGCCTGGTGAGCAAGGCAGCCTGGGTCAGGCCTTTGGCTCTGGCGGTGCGGAGATAGTCCTCGCTGAGGACATTCAGCAGAGCCGACCGTGTGGTTCGAGCGACGAGCGCGGCTGAGTGGAAGCCCAGCGCGACGGCCGGGAGGACCAGGTAGCGGGCCTGGTTGAGAGCGCCTGTGCCTTCACCGGCACCCTGCACGGGAAAGAGCCCCAGAGCGTAGCTGAGGACGTAGATCAGGATCAGCGCCAGAAGAAAACCCGGCGCGGCGACGCCGAGCAGGGCGATAAGCATGGCCGCGATGTCGGCGAGTGTGTTGCGCTTCAGCGCCGCCAACAGCCCCAGCGGCAACCCAATGACGCAGGTCACGATGATGCCGGCGAGCGACAGTTGGAGCGTGTATGGGAATGCGTTAGCGACGAGTGTTGAGACGTCCTGGTTACGCCAGTACGACACGCCGAACTGCCCCGTGAGGACGTTGCCGACGTACCTGATGTACTGCATGGGCAGAGGCTGGTCGAGGCCATAGCGCGCCCTGAGCGCCGCCTCGAGCTCGGGCGTGCGGTAGTCGCCGAGCATGATCTGCACAGGGTCGCCAGGCGTCAGCCGCAAGATGAGGAACATCACCGTGAGGGCGCCGAGCAGGGTTACGACCGCCTGCAGCAGCCGGCGGAGGATCAGCGTCATCGCGAGGCAGCGTGACTGTTATTCGGCCGGGACGTCTGCGTCGAAGAAGTTCATGCGCTCCAGCCAGCCAGCGCCTTCTTCTCCCGTGACCCGTTTGTTGAGCAGGAGGTGCTCGCTCGTCGCGACCACGAACGCCGCGGGCGAATCGACGGACAGTTTCTCCTGGAGGTCCTTGTAGAGCCGCGCGCGGGTAGCGGCGTCGGCCTCGTTGCGAATCTTGTCTATCAGATCATCAGCACCGCTGTACCCAGACCGGTTCGTGGCTCCATTCGAGCGCCAGAAGCGGGCTGTCAACTGATCCGGATCGACCCGCGAAATGTACGTCCCATACATGTCGAAATCGTTCTTCGCACTCCGACTGGTAATCAGCCCCTGCTCCAGCGATTCGTTCTGGACTTTCACCCCAATGTCGGTCCAGTACGACGCAATCGCTTCAGTCACCCGCCGCGAAATCGTCAAGATGGCTTGCGAGACCATGCTCGGTTGCCAGTCCGCCGCGACGTTGGCGTCTTTCAGCAATTGCCGCGCCTTGTCCGGGTTGTACTCGAAATGCGTGACTTCATCGCTGTAGCCGAACATCCATGGCGGTAAGAAGCTCTGAATCGGGTCGGCCAGCCCGCCGAACAGGTTTTTGGCAATCGCGTTGGAGTCGATCGCATAGCGCAACGCCTGGCGGACCCGCACGTCGTCGAGTGGCGGTCGGCGGGTGTTGAACCACAGCGTAAATGGCGCCTGGCCGTACGCCGACTTGATGAACTTGACATTCGGATCGGAGTTCTTGGAGGCCGTGATCGCAACATCCGGATCGGAGATGTACATCGCATCGAGCTCGCCTTTAGCTACCGCCAGCAACGCGGTGCGATCGTCGACCTTCATGCGGAACTGGATCTGGTCGATCTTTGGTTTCGGGCCCCAGTAATCCGGATTGCGTTTGAGGGTCAGGCTAGAGCCCGGCTGGGCACTGTCCCAGACAAACGGCCCAGAACCGATCGGGTGCGTGCTCCATTTATCCGCGTTGGCCTGGAACGCGGTGGGCGAAACGATCATCGCGTAGCCGTAGCCAACGGTCGCGCCGATGAACGCCGGATACGGCTGCTCGAAGCTGACTTTGAGTGTGTACGGATCGAGAACGGTCAGTGTCGACCCGGCCCAGTCCGGCGCGCCTGCTGAAGCCGTCTTGGGGTCTTTGACCCGTTCCCAGTTCCACTTCACGTCGTCGGCGGTCACTTCGCCGCTGCCGTCGTGGTATTTCACACCTTTGCGCAAATGGAAGATGAACGTCTTGGCACCATCCTGGACGTCCCAGCCCTCGGCCAGCTCCGGATTGACCTGCGTGCCGAGCGGCGGGTGGTAGGTGTAGCGTCCGACGTAGTTGTAGAGCGCTTCCTGGACGGGATTATTGGCCTGCGTCGTCGAGCGCGCGGGATCCATTTCGGTCGCGTCGCCAGACAGGCCTACGCGATAGATCTTGACACCGCCCGGCTTGCCCACAGCAGCGGCCGCGGGCGCGGCAGTCGGGGCGGTCGTTGGCGCGGCCGTGGCCACCGCTGAAACGCCGGTCGGTCGCGCGGCGGGAACCTGGGTCGGCGGGCGAGTGGCGGCAGGCTCAACGGTCGGATTCGCGGCGGGGGCAGCTGGGCCGCAGGCAGCGACGAGGGTAGTGCCGCCAGCGGCTACGGCAATCTGCACCAGGAACTGGCGTCGGGTCACGTAGCTCACGGATGGGCATGGTACGGTTTCGCCGTTTGCTTATGGGTGCTTCGACGATCAACACGCAGGGCGAGACGGCGCTGCGTATCTCCCGAGATCTGGCGATTGGTGTGCGGGACATGGTGGCTGCCAAGCACCCGCTAGCAGTACGCGCGGCAGTGGACGTGCTCGAACGCGGCGGTAACGCCATTGACGCCGCGGTCACAGCGGCATTCTCGGTCGGCGTCCTCGAGCCATGGATGAGCGGTATCGGCGGCGGCGGGTTCATGACGATCCAGATGGCCTCTGGTGAGCGCGCCGTTATCGACTATTTTGCCCGCGCGCCGCAGGCGGCACGGCCCGACCTGTACGAATTGACGCCTGAGTTCGGCGCGAGCCGGGTAGGCTTCAGCGGCGTGGTCGGCGACGCGAACGCATTCGGCCCGTTGTCCGTCGGCACGCCGGGGATGGTGCGCGGGATGGCCGTAGCACTCGAGCGGTTCGGCACGCGACCCCTGGCTGAGGTTCTCGAGCCGGCGATTGGCTTCGCCGAAAACGGGTTCCCGGTCGAGTGGTACCAGGGCATGCTGATCGCGTCGCAGCAAGCCACGCTCAAGCGCGACGCGGAGACGTCCAGCATCTTCCTGGCCAGCGGACTGCCGCCCGCGCCATTGTTCGGCGACGCTTCGCCAAAAATGACCCAGCCGGACCTGGCCCGCACGCTGCGGCTGATCGCCCAGCGCGGACCCGACGGCTTTTATCGTGGTGAAGTTGCTGAACGGATCGTGTCTCACCTCCAGGCGAACGGCGGCATCCTGACGCTGGAGGATTTCGCGGCCTACCAAGCGGTGATCGTGGACCCGCTGGTGATTCGGTATCGCGACGTCGAGCTGGTGTTGTTGCCCTACCAGGCTGGCGGGACGCATGTCGGCGAGGCGTTCTCGATCTTGAACGGCTTCGACCTGGCGGCGACTGGACACAACACGGCCGCGTCACTGCACCTGGTGGCCGAGGCGAGCCGCAGGGCGACAGCCGATCGCGCCGCGTACGTCGGTGATCCGGATTTTGTCGACATCGATTGGGCACGGCTGACGTCGGCCCAATATGCGGCCGAGCGGCGCGCCGACATCGACATGCAGCACGCCTCACGACCGTCTGCTGGTGAGGGCATCGCTCGTGGCGCCGCGTTGGCTGGTGCAGGTGGGCGTGGCGGAGGCAACGCCGACGAGGGGTGCACGACGCATCTCTCGGTTGTCGATCGCCACGGCAATATGGTGTCGGTCACGCAGACGTTGACGCTGATCTTCGGCTCGGTAGTGACGGTCCCAGGCACTGGCGTTCTGCTGAATGACAGCATGAATCTGTTCGACCCACGGCCAGGTGGACCGAACGCCGTCGGACCGCGCAAACGGCCGGCGTCGAACATGGCCCACGTGATTGCCGTGCGCGATGGGACGCCTGTCCTGGCAGTTGGCGCACCTGGCGGCCGTCGCATCCTGGACACCTGTTTGCAGATGACGCTCAACGTGGTGGACTACGGTCTGGACATCCAGGCGGCATGCGCGGCGCCGTTGATCGATTGCTCGGCGAGTGAACTGCTGGCGGATGACCGCCTGTCTGCAGCGGCGCTGCGCGGGCTGAGCGAGAGAGGCCACGAGGTCAACGCAGTCCCCGTGTCATTCTCACCGCGGCAGTTCGCCAGCCCGACGGGGGTCACGGTCGACCCCAAGTCTGGCCTGCGTTCGGGTGGAGCGGACCCATTCGGTATCGGCATCGCGGCGGGGCACTAAACGTAACGCGAGGAGTACGTAGTACGGATCGGGGGAGCCCTGCGGGCCCCCCGCCCCCGTTCGTTGCTCCGCGCTCCGCGCTGCGCACTCTCTTCCGGGGCGACCCCCCGCTTAACGCTGCCGCGCGCGCGGCGACGGCCTGGCTGGGCCATAGCGCCGTGTCTCTGAAGTCTGGCTGCCGCCGCTGCCGGCCCTGAACGTATCTGGCGCCGAACGCCGGGCTGCTGAACCCTGTCTGGTGCCGACTGGCGGCCCCGTGAGCGCTGTCTGGCGCCGACGGCCGTGCTGTTGGATGCTCGTCTGGGCCGAAGCGTACGTGCCGTCCGGCGGTTCACTGCCGCCGAA
>DASYKL010000084.1:0-7495 GCA_035995405.1 Chloroflexota bacterium | reverse complement strand
GGATCGGCGACCGCGTTGGGCAGCAGACGTTTCTCCGTTTCGTGCAGGACCTGTGCATATTGGGGTATATCAGGAAGGTACAGGACCGGGCGGTGTTGAGCGACGTACTTGAACGGTAAATACGCAGCGTCTGGATTGCCGCGTTCGGTCAGCACAGGATTGCCATTGGCGTCGAGATGATAATCAGTGCCTTCTACGCCAGCGGTCAGCAATAAATCCTCTTCGCTGCCGAATGGCGCGGCTAGCCAGTTCAAGATTCTCAGCAGCTCTTTCACACGGTCGGGACTACTCGCCTTCTTGAGTGCCGTAGCGCCGAAGTGACCGGCGTTGACGAAGTGCTGCGGCTTCTGACCGTCATGCGCGGCGAACAGCGGGACCGTCGTAATGTCGTAGGCCGGAGTAGCCGCTCGTGCGCGACGCCACGGCTCCGCCCAGGCGGTGGCGAATCCGTCGATGCCGATGACAAAGCGGCCAGCGACAAAGTCCGGTCGGGCGACCACGCCACTTGCCCACTGCAGCGTGTTGGGGTGATACAGACCAGCGGCGTATTGCTCGCGAGCGAAGGCGACCGCCTCGCGGTATTCAGGGGTTTCGTAGTTGCGGATCAGCCTGCCGCCACTATCAAGACGCCAGACGTTTGGGGCGCCGAAGATGCTGGCGTAACTGTTGATGCCGAAATCGTTTGACGTGCCCATCGCGTAGCGATTCTCAGTCGGCCGGTTGAGCGTTTGCAGGATCCGCTTCCAGTCGTCGGCATTCTTGGGGACCGTGTCTTTCCCAATCTCGCGATCCCAGATCGCGTCGTTCTTGAGGAGGACGAAGCCCTCGGAATAGAACGGCCGCGGCACCATCTGGACGCGACCCTTGTACACGCTGCCGGAGTTCTTCCAGGCGTACGTCGGAATGGCGGCCAGATGGGGATAGTCTTTGATTGCGTCGCCGGCCAGATAGGGCGTCAGATCGGCGGCCTGCGCCTGAAGGTATTGCGGCACACCGGGGACAGTGGTGATGGCCGTCTGCTGCTGGTAGTAGAAAAACAACAGATCCGGCGGATCGCCACCCGCCATGACGGTGGCCATCTTGGCCGCATAATCGCTGTTGGGGACGACGTCGAATTTGAAGTCGACGCCGAGTCGCTTGTTGATCTCTTGCCAGGCGGCGTTTTGATCGAGCGGGGCGTGGGGCGGCAGTACCCCGACGGTCAGCGACGTCACGGTCCCACCGCGACCGGGCGGCTCGCTCGGCAAGGCGCGGGCGGGATTGCGGGGGTAGTTGTTGTAGCCGTCCATGTACTGCTCGCCAGGGGCGGGGAAGTCTGGAGTCGGCTTGTTGACTTGCGGAATGAATGCGGGGAATGCGCCGGCGGCGGAAACGGTCGCCGCCGGCGCCGTAGTGGTGGAGACAGGTGGAACGGTCGGAGTGCAGGCTTCGAGCAGTGGCAGACCGGCGGCGCTCAAAGCAACGGTGCCAACGGCCGTGTGGCGGAGAAAGGCGCGTCGAGAAAACGTCACGCAGCTTTGGCCATTGAATCGAGAAACTCCGACCGCATCTGTTCGCCGCCGGCGGATTGCCAGTCTTTCACCAATTGATCGTAATCACTGAAGGGGCGACGGCCGGCGACGATATCGGTCAGGCCATCGGTGAAAGTGAGGTCGAGCGAACGGGTTTTGCTGAAGGCGGTGGCGGAGTAGTAGCCGAGCGTGGCGTCGAATACGCCGACGGGGGCCCACCTGGACTCGGCGGCTTGCTGGATGCGGGCGTAGTCTGGAATGCCCGGGTTGTACAGGACCTGGACGCCGCGGGCGATGAAGCGCCAGGGAACATTGCTGGCGTCAGGGACGCCCTGCGGCGTGGGCAGCGGGTTGTGCTGCGCGTCAAGCGTGTAATCCACATCCTTGACGCCGTAGTACATCAGCAGATCTTCCTGACTGCCGAATGGGGCGGCGAGCCAGTTCATGATGCGGAGGATTTCCTTGACGCGGTCGGGGCTGGCTTTCTTCAGCGCGTTCACGGCTGTGGCGCCGTTGGTCAGGTGGTGCGCCGGCCGGCCGCCGTCATAAGCGGGAAACGGAGTAATCGGGCGTGAATCGACTGGCGGCGTGTTGCGGAGTCCGCGCTGCCAGAAATCGGCCCACGCATTACCGACACCATCCATGTGGACGATGAACCTGCCGGCGATGAAATCCGATCGCGCGGCCTGGATCTGGTTCTGGTACGAGCCGATCGTATTGGGATGGAGCAAGCCACCGACGTACAGGTCGCGGATGAAGCCGACGGCGGCTTTGTATTCCTCCGTTTCGCGGTCCTTGATCAGTTTGCCGTTGTCGAGTCGCCACATGTTCGGCGCATTGAAGATTTGCGAGAAACCGGCGATGCCAACTCCAGCTGACGTGACGGCAATGGCATAGCGATTCTCCGCCGGCCGGTTGAGCTGCGTCAGGACGCGCTTGAAATCGTCGGCGTTTTTGGGCGTGTAGTCCGCACCGAGCTCGGCATCCCAAACACCCTTGTTGTAGAACAGCACGCTGCCGGTAGCGAACAGCGGGCGCGGGATCGGCACCAGGCGGATGCGACCGTTGATCAGGGTGTTGGCGTTGCGCCAGACAGCGGTCGGGATGTTGGCGAGATTGGGATAATCCTTGATGGCGTCGCCGGCGAGGTACGGAGTCAGATCGGCGGACTGAGCTTCGAGGAACTGGGGGATACTCGGCGCGGCGTTCAGGCCGGGGAAGAGACTGATGATATCGGGCAGGTCGTTGCCAGCCATCAGCGTGGCGAGTTTCAGGTTGTAGTCAGCGCTGGCGACGATGTTGAACCGCACGTTGGCGTTGAGCTGGCGGTTCATCTCTTGCCAGGCGGGGTTCTGGTCGAACGGGGTGGGGACGGGGAAGAAGCTGGTGACGAACAGGTCGAGTGGGCCGCCGGCGCCCGGGGCCTCGGCCGACAGCGCTTTGACGGGATTGGCCGGGTAATTGAGAAAGCCGTCTTCGACGAATTGGGCCAGGTTGGGGCTGGGGAGATCGGGTTTGGGGGCGTTGGTGAGGGGAATGTAGGACGGCAGTCCGAGCGCGGTCGGCGCGGGCTTTGCCACGGCCGCGGCGGCGCCGGAGGTGGACGACGAGACGCTGGAGGACGAGGTCGCGGAGGAGGACGCGCCCGACGATGACGACGACGTGGCGGAGGGCGACCCGGCGGTTGGGCTGGCTGGCGCGGGGGACTGACAGGCGCTCAGCAGGTAGGCGCTGCCGAGGACCAGGCCACCGCCGCCCATTCGGAACAATGAACGACGGTCCATCAGCGTCAGCCGCGGCCGGCCATCGACGGATCGAGCTCGGGATGCTCGACATACGCCTGGCGGAGGTCGTGTGTCGCGGCCACCCAGTCCGCCGTCTCCGGCAAGACCACGCCGCCGGAGCGTTGGCGATACACCTCGGGATGCTCGGCGCTGAAGGGCACACGCCCAGACTCCGCCAGCTCGCGCGCGGCATCCAGCAAACGACGGCGCACGCGGATCACCATCGCATCGCTGCTGCCGAGATGTTCCTGCGAGCGATCGAAGATCCGCCCCATGCTCTCGGTGACCGCCTGGTCCTGGGTATGGATGCCGGCGATGCCGGTGAAGTCTTCCAGCCGACGCTGCACGCCACGGTCGATGCGGTAGTCGTTTTCGGCGCGCGAGACGAGTCGATGGCGACCGTACCAGTCGGAGGCTGGGGCTAGCTGCTCACCACCGGAAAACTGCCAGCGCGCGGCGCCGGCTGCCGGACTACCGCCGACCGTCCGACCATTGACCGACATGTTGAAAAACAGCGTGTGCTCATCGTCCATCGGCACCCAGGCGCGGGCGATAACCTGGTGGCCAAGCACACCCGTCGGAATCATGGCGTAGAACGGGAACAGCCACAGCGCGATGCGCCAGTAGAGGGTGCCAGGCTCGGCGGGTCGATAGGCGCCATACATGGTGCCGTAGTCCTGGTCGACGAGCGCATAGCGCGGCGCGCGATCCTTCAACGCGTAGTACTGCAACGTACCGACCGGGGCGGAATCGAGTGCGGCGTGGCCGAAATGGAGGAAGCCGAGGTGACTCGTGTCGATGTCGCCTTCGAGGGCTTGCAGCCAGTTGCATTCGCGCTGCACGGCGATGACGCGGCCGTCGCCTGGCGCGACGTTGTTGGCCTCGAGGTCGGGCAAGGGTGGCGGCGTCTGACGTGGGCCGAGGTAAGCCCAGACGACCCCGCCGCGCTCTTGCGTGGGATAGGCGACGGCTTTGACCCTGGTGCGGAAATCTGATTCGGCGGGCTCGTTGGGCATGTCGAGGCAGGCGCCGTTGATATCGAACTTCCAGCCGTGATAGACGCAGCGGAGGCCGGCCTCTTCATTGCGACCGAAGAACAGGCTGGCGCCGCGGTGGGGACAGTGATTCTGGATCAGACCAACGGCGCCGTTGCTGGCGCGAAAGGCGATCAGTTGTTCGCCGAGCAGCAGCACTCGGACTGGATCGGAATCGGGCTGGGGCAGCTCAGATGACAGCATGGCCGGCAGCCAGTACTGGCGCATCAAATTGCCCATCGGCGTGCCTGGGCCGACGCGTGAGACGAGCTCGTTGTCCTGTGTGCTCAGCATGGTGGGGATGACAGTTCAGCAGCGAACGCTCCCCACGTCAACTAGTGGATTGGTCGGGCTGCTCCAGAAAGCGTTTGAGGTTGGTCAGCGCGGAGTCCCATTCGGCGGCGATGCGGTCGATTGCGTGTCGGGCCTCGTCGAGCGGCTGGGGGTCGAGCCGCCAGATGACTTCTCGGCCGGCGCGGTCGCCGTGGGCCAGGTTCGCCTCGGCCAGGATGCCGAGGTGTTTGGCGACCGCCTGGCGGGTGACGCTTGCGCCAGCGGCCAGGCGGCCCACCGATTGGGGGCCGCCGGCGCTGAGACGCATGACGAGGCTGAGACGCGTTTCGTCGCCGAGGGCGGCGAAGATAGGCGCGGCGGTACGCACCTCGGCTGGTCCGGACGCGGCGGGTCGAGGTTGACTAGGGCCTGGCGCGGCTGACATAGGAGGTGATGGCCGCGAGCTGCTCGGTCCAGCCTTCACTGTTGCCACGGAAGGCGTTGGCGCGGCGGGCAGGCGAGAGGGCATCGAAGCCGGACTCATCGACCGTCAGGAGGGTCCCGGCGGGGTGGTCCTCCAGCTGCCAGACGACCAGCGTGGCGGGCTCGGCGGCATAGTCGAAGGCGGGGTCGCTGGGGTCGGGATGCCAGCGCCAGGACATCAGGCGTTCGGGCTCCATCTGTTCGACGGTCACCTCGAAGGGGATGTGAGCCCAGTCGGGGTTGCGCATGCGGCCCTGGACGCGGGCGCCGGGTGTGAATGTGGCCTGGCCGAGGTCGACGCCGAACCATTCGCCGAACTGGTCGACGTTGGTGAGGGCTTGCCAGACGCGGGAACGATTGACGGTGAGGACGATGTGCTTGTGGATGCGGTCGGTCGATGGAGTCGCTGCGGCGGTGGACATTTCTCTTTTCCTGCAACCTTTCAGTTGCATATTACACCGGCAGTGATCCGATGTGCAACTGATTGGTTACCTGTTACCGGCGAGGTCAGTGCCTGTCGGCCGGCGATGCGTACCGATCGGCGGACCCGTGGCGAACGTATATGGCGACGACGAACGCCAGGGCAATCCCTATGACGGCGACGCTGGCTTGCTCGGCCGCCTGGAAGCCACCGGCTTGGAGCGCCGCGCCCATGACTGACGGCGCGCACAGCAGGGCCAGGTCGCTGACCGCGCGGTAGACGGCGATGCCCTGGGGACGAACTCTCGCCGGCAAAGAGTCGCCGAGCAGGACCGTCGGCAACGGGTTGACGAAGAAGGACAGCCCCTGGAGCAGACCGATAATGACGTACGTCAGCGGGTCGTGGATCAAAAACAGCGCCAGCTGGGCGACCAGGAGGATGGCCAGACCTGGGCCGAGGAGACGGTAGCGGCCAAAGCGATCGCCGGCTCGGCCGCCGAGGAGGACCGCGCCGATGCTCAGGGCGTTGATCGTGCTGAACAGGATGCCGATCTGGAACGGCTCGATGCCGAGACGGTCGGTGCCCATGAGCGGCAGCACGGCGTTGAGCAGCCCGTTGCGGCAGAAGAACACGACAAACGTCGCCACGTATGCCGACAGCAGGATGTGGCCGCCCAGACGGAGATCTCGCCACATGGCGAAGAAGTTTTGCGGCTCGGGGGCTGGCGAGCGACTGGGGGACCGGGAGCCGGGCGATGGGTTCACGGTCAGCGGGCGGGCGACGGTGGCGGAAGGTGGTTGCTCGAGGGCGACCGAGCGGGCGGCGCCAGTAGCTCTGGTGAAGGCAAATACGGCGGCGAAGCCGATCGCGGCGGCGATGGCACCCATGACGAATGCCACTCGCCAGCTCAGCTGACTGGCGAGAACCCCGCCCAGGGCTGGAACGATCAGGCCGGCAACGGAGAAAAGCGCCTCGCCGCGGGCCATCACTCGACCGCGCGCTACCCGGCCCGTGCCGCCGACAAGCCAGGCCAGGATCATCGCCTGGGCGATCGACGAGGCGACGCCGATCAGCAGGCGCACACCGGCAATCTGCCAGGCGTTGGCAGTCAGCGCGCCGAGGGCTGAACCAAGCCCGCTGACGGCGAAGGCAATGAGGAGCACTTTGCGCGGGTTCCAGCGTCGCGCCAGGCCGCCCGCCGGCAGATCAACCAGCAGGCGGGCCAGTCCGAAGGCGCCGACGACGATGCCGAGCTCGCCGTAGCTGAGGGCCAGCTCGGCGCGCATTGCGCCCAGGGATGGCAGCAGGGCCATGTTCGAGAGCTGGGCCAGGGGCTGTGAGCCGACAAGGGCCCAGGTCTCGGCGGGAGTGAGGAAGACGTCGTCCTGGAGGTTATGGCTGGGAGTGGATGGGGGAGACTGCTTGGACGATCCCGGCACTGGCTGTTCCGGGAGGCTACCGGAGTCTGGATCAGGGTCGTCGGTTGGGCATGTTGTCAGTACGTGTCGGGGTTGATTGAACTTGCGGTTTCAGTGTTACCTACGGTTCGGGGGAGCCTGCGGCCCCCCGCCCCCGTTCGTTGCTCCGCTCGCAAGCTCGCTGCGCACTCTCTTCCGGGGCGACCCCCCGCGAGGGGCGCTTCACGCCGCGCGGCTATGGCCTGGAGGGCCCGATGGATTCGGTTGTTCAGGTTGCCGTGGTCCAGATCTTCAGGGCATCGAGGGCCTTACCGGTCGCTGTGGTCCGGATCTTTACGGCACGGAGGCCTTAACCGGTCACTCGTTCAGAGTGCTGTGGTCCGGATTGCGATCGCGTGGAGAGCTATCGCGCGCGGTCGTGTACGTCGGGTGGCGCGACCTGTGCGCGGTCGCGAGCGTACTAGCGCGGCGCGAAGCGCCCCTCGCGGGGTGCTCCTATCTTGTTTGTCAAGCTGCAGCGGCGAGTGGAGCCGGTGGTCGGTAGGCGACGCCTTGACTCAGCATGGCGTGC
>DASYKL010000083.1:0-5018 GCA_035995405.1 Chloroflexota bacterium | reverse complement strand
GGGTGTACGGGCCTTGAGCAGTTGCTCCTTGGCCTGATCGACCGCCGCCTGCGCCTGCCGGACATCCTCCTCGCGCGGTCCACGGTCAGTTACTTGCAGCTTGGCGGTGTCGGCCTTGAGTCGTTCAACCGCGGCCGTCACCTGCGACTGAGCGCTTTTGACCTGCACGTCCGAGTTGCCCTTCTTCGCAGCCGTCAAGTTTGCTTGAGCGATCTTCAGACCCTCCTGGGCCTGGATCAATGCAACTTGTGCTTGCTCTTTCTGCGCGTACGCGGCCGCTCGCGCGGCAGCTACTCCGCCATTCTGCAGCGCATCCAGTCGGCTTCGCGCGGCAGCAACCTGGGCCTGGGCTTGCGAGACAGTGGCCTGGACCTGCGCCTGCTGGGCAATGGCTCCGCCGCGCTTGAGCAGATCAAGCTGGCCCTGGGCGGAAGCAACGGAGGTCTCGGCGGCCGTGACTGCATCGCGGGCAGACGCCTTGGCCGCGTCGCACGCGGTGTGGTTGTAGTGGATCACGACCCCGGACTCGGTCGACGAGTCGGCGCACGGCTGGGACGCGCTCTGTTCGAGCGCGACCAATTGAGCCCAGGTCGAGTTTCGCTGACTACGGGCAGCCGCGACTGCGGCCTCGGCCTGAGCAATTGTGGCCTGCGGCGGGCTGTAATTCTGCTTCAATGCCACTTGGGCACTCAGCAGCTGCGCATTCGCCTGGTCCAGCGTGCTCTGAGCTGTCTGAACGTCAGCGGCACTCGATCCGGGCAGGTTGGCAAGCGCCGCGTCGGCGGACGTGATCTGCGCCCTGGCCCCGGTGATCTGCGCCTCGTCCATGTCTATCTGACTCTGCAACGCTTGCACGGTCGCAGCTAGCTGTGCGTCCAGCGCGGCGTAAGCCGCCTCGGCACTAGCGACGGCGTCCCTGTCGGCATCGACGGCGCTCTGCTCTGCTTGACGGATATCCTGGTCGGGTCCATTCCACACCGCATCGAGCCGAGCTTGGGCGGACGCGAGCCCGGCTTCTGCAGACCGGACATCTTCGGCCCGGCCCTGCGTGCGCATGCTGTCGAGTCGCGCCTGTTGTGCACCCAGGCCGGCGCGCGCCGCGGCAACGTCCTCCACGCGCGGGCCAACTTGCAGCGTGTCCACGCGCGCCTGGGCCTGCGCAAGCGCAGCCTTCATTTGCAACACCTGCACGAACGGATTGTCCTGGTCGAGCACGGCGATCGTGTCACCTGCTTTGACCTGACTGCCGACGTCGACGAGGACCTGATCGATGCGGCCACTCGTCTTCGGCATGACGCTGAATTGCTGCTTCGCACGCATGTCGCCGCTGGAAGACATCGTTTGCTGGATGTTTCCGCGATAGGCACGTTCAGCATTCACCGTTGGAGCGGGCTGGGAGGGCACGGTACCAGGTGAGCTAGGCGTGGCTGCCGGCTGACAGCCGGCCAGAATCACCAGCGTTGCCAGCCCGCCGCCCACCAGAGGCTTGAACCAAAAAGATGATGAAAGCACGGGTCTGAACACCTCCCTGCGGGCCCCAATCGTCATCGATCAGAACCACTCCTCGACCACATTTGCGTGTCCCAGTGAAGCAACTGGACTCGTCCTCCCAAGCCGTCCCCGCGAACCTCGGCAGGATAGCCGTAACTTGCCGCCTCGACAACGGCCCTGATCGCAACACTCCGATCAGGCATGTCAGCGCTCAGTGGTCTCGACACTTGTCCGGTCGGCCCCGGCCAGCACCGCTAAACCGACCGGTAGCGGCAGATCTGTCTGCCTTTGGCGCGGCGATGCTGGTCGACGCAAGAGCCACGTGGTGGCCTGCTGGATGTCGTCGAATACGGTGTACATCGCGGGCACGAATACCAACGTCAGAAGTGTCGAAGTCAGTAGCCCGCCGATGAGCACCAGGCCGACACTCTGTAACAATTCCGAACCTTCCTCCAGGCCAGTCGCGATCGGCAGAAGTGCTGCCTGGATCGACAGCGTGGTCATGATGATCGGCCGCAGCCGGCTTGGCCCCGCTTGCAGGAGTGCCGAGCGTCGATCGAGTCCCGACCGGCGCAGTTGCTCGGTTCGGTCGACAAGCAGGATGGCGTTCTTACCTACCAGGCCCACGAGCACAGCGAGCCCGAGCAGCGAGAACAAAGTGAACGCACTATGTGCCGCCGCCAGTGCGCCGAATGCACCAATGACGGCGAGCGGCAACGACACGAGCACCGCCAGCGGCAATGTGACAGACCTGAAGAGCATCATCATCAGCATGTACATCAGCAGCACCGCCACAGTCATGGCGCGCGTCATATCGTTGATAGCGCTGGCACCCTGCTGCCCCGAGCCGGCATACGTTACGGAGTACCCGGTTGGGATGGGGACCTGGGCGACCGCTGCCTGGACCGCGTTCTGGACGTCGCCCGCGAGGTAGCCGTTACCGGGACTGACGGCAACCGTGACGCTTCGAAAACGGTTGACGTGCTGCAGTGTGATGGGAATGCTTGCTTGCTCAAGCGTTGTGAACTGGCCCAGCTCGACAACACCGCGGGTGCCCTGGACCGGGAGGCGCTCAATCTCAGCGCGGCTCATGTGCGTTGGATCGGTCGTCAGGATGCGAATCGGAATCGATGTCTTCCCCGTCGCCCGGAACTGGTTATTGGTGTTGGTGAAGCCATCGAGGGCGGCGCGCAGAGCTGTTCCGCCGTCGCGGGCGCTGACGCCCAAATCGGCGGCGCGAGTCCAGTCGATCTTCGCGCGCAGCTGTGTTTGCACGTTGTCGTTGCTGTTCTGGATGTCCACTGCGCCGGGAACACGCGCGGCTGCCTGGTTCACCTGGCTCGCGAGCTGGTTGACGATTTGCGCGTCCGGGCCCTGTACTTGAATCTGCGTTGGCGCCCCGGCGAAACCGTTCTGGCCGAACGCGTTTGGCAGCGCAATGCGCACCTTCGCACCCGGGTACTGACCGTCAAGTCGGTGCCGCATATCCTCCGCGATCTCCGCGGACGAGCGGTGTCGCTCCGAGGGCCGAAAGAGCAGAGCCGTGATTTCAGCACGGTTGCTGCCTCCTGCCGAGCTCGTCGAGGGGCCCCCCGACATGGAACCGACGACCGTGTAAACGCTGCGCACTTCAGGGAAGCTGTGGAGCACACCTTCGACACGCGAGGCTGTGGTATTTGTCGCGTCGAGTGACGTCGCGGGCGGCATCGTCAGCGTCACGTCGACCTCGCTCTGATCGCCGCTGGGAAAGAAATCGAAGCCCACAGCCCCCAGCGCAACCAGGGACACACCACCCGCCAGGCTGGCCAGCCCGATCGCGATGACGATCCAACGACGCGGCAGGGAAACGCGCAGCAAGCCCTCATAGAGTCGCTCGAGCGCGTTGAAGCCGCGGTCCCACAGACGCCCGGCTCGCGCGAACGGCGAATTGCCACCGACGCCCTCGTGGCGGCGCAAGTACAAACGCGCCTGGAGCGGGGTCAGCGTAAATGAGACGAGCAGTGAGGAGAGCGTTGCCGCGGTGATGACAACCGCGAATGGCGATACGAATTGACCAGGCACGCCCGACAACATCGTGGCGAGCGGAAGGTAGACAACTACGTCAACCACGGTGATCGTGATCGCCGCCAGACCGATTTCATTGCGGCCTTGCAGCGCAGCCTCCATCGGCGACTTGCCCATGCCGAGATGACGCGAAATGTTCTCCAGGACAACGATCGAGTCGTCGACGAGAATGCCGACACTGACCACCAGCGCCACCATGGTCAAAAGATTCAAGTTGTAATGCAGGATCCACATGAGCCCCAGTGTCGACAGGATCGATACGGGGATGGATACGAGTACGGTGAGCGTGCTGCGCCAGGCGTGCAGGAATAAAAGCAGGATCAGACCTGTGGCGATGACGGCCTCCACAAGCGCGCTGCGGACAGTCCCGAATGACTTGGTCGTATACGTCGACGAATCCACAACCAGGTCAAGGTGGGTCCCAACGGGAAACTGCTGATTCAGCTCCTCCATTTTCTGTTTCACCGCATCGACGACGTTGATCGTGTTTGCGTCAGCACCCTTGACGATCACGATCGCAATGCCTTCGGAGCCGTTTACGCGCGCGGTACTGCCGCGCGTCTTGAACGTGTCCGCGACCGATGCGACGTCGTGCATGTAGACCGGCCCGCTCGGGGTTTGCGCGATGACGATTTCTCCGAGGGTTGCCACTTGCGACGCGAGCGAGTCGAAATAGACCGCAACGTCGGTCGTGCCCTCGGTGATTGAGCCAGCCGGGATCTCGATCTGCTGTTGCTGGAGCGCATTGGTGACGCTGTTGATCGACAGGCCGCGAGCGCGCAGCTGTTCCTGGTCGACGGTCAGGTGCACCTCGCGAGTGACGCCCGAACGGATGTCCACGGCGCCAACACCCGGTAAAGATGCAAACTGCTGTTGGAGCGAGTTCTCGGCCAGATCCTGAAGATTTGTCAGCGATGAACCCGACAGCACCATCGTCGCAACGCCCATCGCATTGATGTCGAGTTTCAAGACAGTCGGCGGATCGACGTCAGAGGGCAGCTTTTGACGCACGCCGTTGACGACGCGCTGAACGTCGATGGGCATGAGGTCGGAGTTGGCCGACGCGTTGAACTGAACGATGACGGTTGACACCGAATAGGACGAGATCGACGTCAGCCCATTTGTGTCGATGTTGGGCAGGGTGGCGATCGCATCTTCAATCGGCTTCGTCACGTTGGCTTCGACGGAGGCAGGGTCGGCGCCAGGGTAGATGGCGGTGACCACGATCGACGGAAAGTTAATATTCGGGGTGATCGCGATGCCCATGCTGGTGTACGCGAGCAGGCCCAGCAGGCACAGCCCGATCGTGACGCTCGCCACGATGAGCGGGTTGCGAAGCGAAAATAATGTGACGTTCACGCGATCACCCTCCGAAGCGGGTAGTGCGTTCGCCAGTACGCTACCCCCACCGCGCCGCGCGCAGTCTAGCACTGGATAGCACGCAAGCAAAGGCGCGCTTCGCA
>DASYKL010000082.1:0-4233 GCA_035995405.1 Chloroflexota bacterium | reverse complement strand
GCTCATGAATGTCAGCTACCTGCTGGCTGGCACGGCGAGCATCAATCCCGTCCTTGCTGCGCTCGAATTACCCGTGATTCTGGCCTGGAGGGTCGCCGGTTGGTGGGGCCTCGACCGCTTCATCCTTGGTCCATTGCTGCGGCCGAAGCAGCGTCGATCCACGAAAGCGACGGCAAACGTGATGGCCGCCCCGCCGGTAGTTCAGCCCACCGTCGGCAACTAAACAGTAGCCGGCGGCCTGGGGTTTATGGCCGTCGCCGCCGAGGCGAACAAAGCGCCAACATTGCGACGCCAAACCCCAGTCCACCTGTCTCGCCCAGCACGACGAAGGGCCATGGCGAGATGCCTGTTAACAGCCAGTACATTCCCGCCACCAGAACCCCCAACACGCTCGTCGCCAGCAGCGCCGCGAGCGTGTCTTCGATCAACGGATCGAGCCGCATACCCCCACTGTAGCGCCCGGGGAGAAATTCACACGAACGTCGTCTCGGGCTCCCGCGGCATAATCAGCGCGCACACGAAATACGCCACCAGTGCGAAGGGCCCAGTCGTCAGCAACGCCGCCACCAGAAGCAACCGCAGGATGGTCGGGTCGATCCCGAAATACTGCGCCAGCCCACCAGCGACTCCGGCCACCATCCGCTCACGTCGCGAGCGATAGATCCGATTGTGCAAGTCCATACCCTTACGACGCACCAACCGCCGCCGCGGTTGCAGCCGACCGCCAAACGCCCACCCCCTGTGATCCACTGCGCTGCGAATCGCCGCGCCGAGCGGTGCACTTGCCGAGCTCAGCCGCTTTTCGGCTCACCTGCGTCGCTCACCTGAGCCAGCGCATAGGTCGTACTCAACACAAACGCATCTGTGAGCGTCGACTGAACCTCGATCGTCGAGTCCACCGGGTGCGCCGCAGCCGCCCTTTTCCGTAGCCGTGCGACAAACACCTGTTGCGCAGCATCCCACGTCAACTCCGCATCCGAAAACCCGAGCCACACCCCCTCAATCGGAAAAAGTGCTTTAAAGACCGCCTCCTTGGCCGAAAACAGCCTGAGCCGCCACGTCTCTGGCCCGCCCGCCAGCCACGTTTGCTCGGCGGGAGTAGCGACCAGGCCCATCGCGCGCGCCGAGACCCCCCGCCCAAGCTCTTCGATATCTACCCCCAGCCCCGCATAAGCTGTCTGCCGCCCGACAACGGCAATCGCCGTGTCACCGGCATGGCTGATCGCGCCAACCACCCCCGGTGGCCACAGCGGCTGACCCGCTGCCCCCCGCCCGATGCTGATCTGCGGAGCAGTCTCCACCCCGAGGTCTGCCAGCGCGTCCCGCGCCGCCGCGCGCCCGAGAGCGAAGTGCATCCGCCGCCTGGCAACAACCCGCGGCCCCAACACATCAACTTCGTCGGCCGTCAGCGGTGGCATCGGTCCGTCGTCAGCCCCCCGCCGAATCCCCACGCCAACGCCGCACGGTAGCCGCCGCCGCGCTCGTTCCGCGGCAACCGACAGCTCCAGCACCGTGCAACCGATTCTAACCGTCAATTTTTCTCAGACCACCGCCGCCCCGAAGGGCGTGTCCGGCTACCATGCCCGACGCGCCGTGACCCTGACCTCGAATCCCCTCAAGGCTGCCCTCGCCCGCGGCGACGTGCAGATCGGCACCTGGCTCAACCTTGCCCGCAATCCTGCCATCCTGACACTCCTCCAGAGTGCCGGCCTCAACTATGCCCGCCTCGACATGGAGCATTCCTCGCCGTCCATCGAAACCGTTGCCGACATGGCCGTGCTCGCTCGTGCGCTCGACTTTCCCCTGGTCGTTCGCCCGCCCGCCGGCAATCGGGAATGGATCACTCGCCTGCTCGACATCGGCGTCTGGGGCCTGCACGTCCCGCAGGTGGATACGCCTGAGATCGCTCGCCAGGTTGCCGAAGCCGCGCGCTACGCCCCGCTCGGCATGCGCGGCATGGCCGGCCTGAGCTCCGGTACCGACTTCGACGTCGACAATGCCGTCGCCGCCCGTCAGATCCATCTGAACGAACAGGTCCACGTCACGGTCATGCTCGAGTCGGCCGAAGCGTTTCGTCACCTCGACGAGATCGTCAGCACGCCGGGCATCGACGCTGTGACGCTCGGCCCCACCGACCTGGCCCAGGACCTTGGCGTGTTCGGCACGCCGCACCAGAATGCGGTCCTCGACGAGCACCGCCAGCGGCTGATCGCCGCCGCGCAGGCCCACGGCAAACAGGCCGCCATGCTGGTCGACACCGTCGCCGAAGCGCAGCGCTGGATCGAGGCCGGCGTGCTGCTGATCGCCTACGCCTCAGACGTTGCCGTCCTGCACCGCGGCTATGCCGACGCCGTCCGCGCTATCCGTCGCTGAGCGCAGTTGACGGCCCGCCGCCGCGCTGGTGTACTGCACGCCAACAACGGGGGGAAGTCGTACGTGACGATGCAGTATCTGCCGTCAGCGCTCGCCAGCGCGGCGCTCACGCGTCGGGCATTTTTCGGTCGGGCAGCGGTGGCCCTGGCAGGCACGGCCCTGGGCGCCACACTACTCAGCGCGTGCGCCCCGCCAGCGCCAGCCGCGAATCGCGCCGCGAACTCGGCGGCGTCCCAGAAACTTCAGTTGCCAGTTCGCATTCCCATTCAGGGCACCACACCCGACCTGCCCGGCACCGACATCATCCCCAACGGCTATACGGTCTACCCCAAGAACCTCTTCAAGGCCGTGCCGACGCCTCCTGGTAAAGGCGGCGACGTGACCCTGGTGACCACGCTCAGCCTGCCGGTCGCACCATTCGAAAGCAACACGTTGTGGCAAGGCGTCAGCAAGGCCATGAACGTCAATCTGAAATTGAACCTGGTGCCCTTCGCCGACTACTCGTTCGGCAAGTTCCAGACGATTGTCGCCGGCGATGACTTGCCGGACCTGTTGTTCGTGCCGATCGGCGGCGTTATTCCAGAGCTGCCGGCCTTCCTCGAATCCAAGTGCGCTGACCTGACGCCGTATCTCTCCGGCGACGCGGTCAAAGACTTCCCGAACCTGGCCAACCTGCCCACCCTGGCATGGAAGAACGTGGTCTTCAACGGCAAGTTGCTCGGCGTCCCCGTGGCCCAGTCGGTGTTCTACTGGGCGCTGTGGATGCACCAGGACTTGCTCGACGACATCGGCTCTCCGCCGCCCGCGAGCGCTGATGACTTCAAGCGCCAGCTGATCGCGCTGAACAAGCCGAATGCAGGCCAATACGGTATCGGCTTCGAGGTCGGCAACCGTTACGCGTTCAGCTTGACGACAACTGGCGGAACGTTCTTCCCAGCGATTTTCGGCGCACCGAACAACTGGCAGCAGGCCGCTGGGAAGTTCACCAAAGACTTCGAAACTGAGCAATTCAAAGCAGCGGTCGGCTTTGCCCGCGACCTCTTTGCCGCGGGCGTGTTCGACCCGAACACGACTTACACCACGCCGACCGCGCGCCAGGCATTCCAGGGCCGCAAGCTTGCGTTCCGCTTCGACGGGCTCACACCGGTCATCTGGGATGGCCTTCCGAATCAGACGCTCACGCCGCCCCGCAAAGCCCGTCTCGCCCCGCCGATTCCTGCTGTCGCCGGCGGCAAGCCGAGCTACAACTTCGGCCCCGGCTACTTCGGCACGATGGTCATGAAGAAGGCCAGCCCGGAGCGCATCAAAGAGCTGATCGGCATCCTCAATTTCATCGCGTCACCCATCGGCAGCGAAGAGCACCTGCTGCTGAACTACGGCATTCGTGGTACCGATCATGTGCCGGACGACAATGGCAATCCGATCCTCACCCAACAGGGCACGGCGTCGCTCATTCCGTGGACGAGCGTGACCAACCCGGCGCCGGTGCTCTACAACGCCAAAGCCAAAGACTTTGCGCCGGTCATGCAAGAAGCGGAAAAGAAACTCGGCGCGGTCGGTATCTATGACGACTCCGTCGGTCTGTATTCGGCCACCAATCAACGTCAGGGCGTGGCGGTTCAGCAGCGCTTCGCCGACGGCATGATCGACATCGTCGCTGGTCGACGCCCGCTCAGCGACTACGATGGCTTACTGAAAGAGTGGAAAACGGGCGGCGGCGACACCATTCGTGGCGAACTGGAGTCCGCCTTCGCCTCGGCTTGAGTCACCCAGATCCTCCAGCACCACCTTCTTGGAGCGAAGCGCTCGCTATGCAGCAGCGAATACGACCGCGCCGGACTGCCGCGTTGAAACGTTGAT
>DASYKL010000081.1:0-5709 GCA_035995405.1 Chloroflexota bacterium | reverse complement strand
GGGCGACCCCCCGCTTAACGCTGCCGCGCGCGCGGCGACGGGCTGGAGGGGCATACCGCTCGGTCATCGAAAGGTGGAGACTCCATACCACTCGGTCTGACCCTGGCGTCGATGCCGCGAGCTGTGGAGGGCTGTATCGCGCGGTCCAGTGAGGCGTCTGGCTCGGACGGTCGCGGTGTCCCGCGCTGCGGTGGCGGCGCGAAGCGCTTTAAGCGGGGGGTCGCCCCGGAAGAGAGTGCGCAGCGCGTAGCGCGGAGCAACGAACGGGGGCGGGGGGCCCGCAGGGCTCCCCCGATCCGTACACCAAAGCGCCCCATGGCTAATTCTCGGTAGTAGCGCCGCCGTTTTCTTTGCGCAAGCTCTTGAGGAACTCTTCCAGGTCCTGTAGCACGGCGGCGGAGCTTGGCAGCTCGGCGGGCAGCTCATCGGCGGAGAGCGAGCTTGGGCCGGTTTCGGGCTCGGCGGTGAACGGCAGGCGCTCGACGGCTTCTTTCAGCTCGGGCCGCTCGGCCAGGAACTGATCGATCCGTTCGGCCACGACGCGGCTCTCGGCATCCAATTCGTTCAGTGTCAGCGGAATCGCGCTGATCTCACTGGCCATACGCAGCAACGCAGCCGACGCCCGGGGGTTGGGCATATCGGTCAGGTAGCTTGGCGATGAGGTGCTGAGGCTGAAGGCGGGGATACCTCGGTCGCGTGCGCCGGCGAGCAGGACGGTCGTAATGCCGGTGGGGCCTTCGTAGCGGCCCGAGCCGATCTGGCGGCGGCGGAGCAGCGTGCGCAGGGCGTCGGTGGTGGCCCAGCCGCGCATCGGCGGTGTCGCGCGATGGTGGACGGGGGCGAGGACGGCGCCGAAGCTCACCATGGTCTCGGTGCCCAGGCGTTGGAAGACGTCGAGGATAGTCGTGGAGAAGGTGCGCCAGCGCAAGTTCGGCTCAGGTGCGGAGAAGAGGATGAGGTCGTGTGGGACGTCCTCGGGCATGTGGACGACGTGCCACTCGGCTTTGGGCCAGACGGGCTCACGGATCCCCGGGGCGGGGTGGGCGACGCGTGGGCGGGTGTCGGTGAAGGAATAAAACGGTTCGGGGTCGAGATCGGCGATGCGGGTGGCGCTGAGGTTATCGACAAGGAATTTGATGGCGCCCGTAGCGGCGAAGCCAGCGTCGATCCAGCCGCCGAAGCCGACGATCGCAAAAGGCCGCCGTAGGTTTTGCGTGTCGAGGTCTTCGATCTGGCGCAGAAAGGAGTTGGTGTCGCCGTCCACGGGCGCAGTATAGAGCCGGCGAACGCGTAGTGTGAGACGGCCACGGCGCGCTTTACGGGTCGGGGGACGGCAGACACGTGTCTGCGTACACTTGCCTTTGATGGGGTTGAGATTTGGCTACTTCACGCTCAGCGACAACTCGGTTGGCTATGGTGAGCGGCGGCGGGATCCTGGCGACCTGATCCTGGAAGTCGTCAACCAGGCGATTGCCGCTGAGGGGCTGGGGTACAACTCGGCCTGGCTGCCGGAGCACCACTTCGGACTCTTTGGCGTTCTTCCGACCCCCGCGCAGGCGTTGACCTTTATCGCCGCCAGAACGACCACCATCAAACTCGCGCCTGCCACCGTGTTATTGCCGTGCACCCAGCCTTTGCGGACGGCCGAGGAGTACGCGGTCCTTGACCTGCTCAGCGGTGGGCGGGCCATCTTCTCGGCGGGGCGGGGGTATGACGAGCGCGAGTACGCCGGCTTCGAGATCCCTTTCGACGAAAGCCGCACGCGCTTCGACGAAGAACTACTCATCGTCCGCAAAGCCTGGACCGAGAGCGACTGGACGTTCCCGAATGGCAAGCATCACCGCATCACCGAGCCGATCAACGTGGTGCCTAAACCCGTCCAGAAGCCGCACCCGCCGGTCTATGTGGCGTGCTTCAGCGAGCCAACCATGCGCATGGCCGCCGAACAGGGGTTCAACATCATCTTCGCTCCGTTTGCGGCGTCGATGATGTTCGGCTCGTTGGCCGACGCCGTCAGCAAGTTCAAAGGACTGGCGGCCGCGGCGGGCTACCCCAATTCGACTGCGATGTGCTCGTACTTCACCTGTATCGCCGATACCCCTGCGGAGAAGCTGAAAGCCCAGGAGCGGCTGCTGTACTACCTCACCAACTTCATCCCGGCCGTGCCGACCGATCCCGACAAAACACCGCCTCACATTCGCTATTTCATCGACATCGCCGAACGCGTGAAGAAGATGCGCGCGGAAGACCTCGGCGAACGGAGCATCGTCAGCGGGACGGTCCAGGAGGTGATCCGCCAGTTCGAGCAGGTCGAAGCGGCTGGAATCGAGGAAGTGATTTGCTACTTCAACTTCGGCTTGTTGTCACACGCTGAGACGATGCAGCAGATGGAGCGGGTCTCACGCGAAGTGATGCCGCACTTCAGCCGCGCCGCGGCCGTGGTCTAGCGTCGACACCGCTGTCGCGGTCGAGCTAACGGTTCCGCATGGCTTTGATGATCCGGTCGTTGCGCTTGTCGGCGTAGTGGTTGTGCACGACGAAGAGTGCGTGAATGACGCCTGGCACCCAAAAGGCCACCGTCAACACGATATTGAGCAGCGCCTGGAACGGCTTGCCGCTCAGCAGGACGGCCAGCGGTGGCAACAGGATCGCGACGAGGTAGAGCAACTGCTACTCCTTCTTTTTACGCCTTTTTTACGCCGTTCAGGGCGAGTGGTTCCCAGGCGGAGCCGATGTGGCCGATGCCTGGCCAGGGCAGGTGGTAGCTCAGCACGAGCGACGCTTCGCGGCGGGCGCGTTCCAGCAAGGCGGCGCGCGTCTGGCGGGCCATCGCCGGCAGCGCGTCGAAGACCGGCGTCCAGTCTGGATGCTCGACTTGCAGGGGGTGGTGGATCATGTCGCCGACGTAAATGGCCATCTCCTGACCGCTCGTAAACGCTACGCCCATATGGCCAGGCGTGTGGCCTGGTAGGGGCAGCAAGCGCACGCCCGGAGCGATGTCCAGTTCGCCGTTTGCGAGGTCCAGATGCTGCGTGTTGGCGAGCGGCAGGAGTTTGTCGGCCAGGCCAGCGCGTTCGGCGAGCGCCGCTGGCGGGCTGGCGGCATCCCAGTCGGTCTGGCTGAGCCAGTAGCGAGCTTGCGGAAACGTCAGCCGTGCGTTGTCGCCGCTGCCGTGGGTCGCACCGCCGATGTGATCGGCATGGGGATGGCTCACGACGACCGTGTCGATCTGCTCAGGCGACACGCCCAGCTCGGCCAGGCTCTCGATCAGATGGCCAACCCTGGGATTGTCGGGTCGCTCGCCAAAGCCGGTGTCGATGACGATGCGCCGGTCGCCGACGGTGACCAGCAGACACGTCAGGGCCAACTCCAGACGCTCCTGGTCGTCGAGGTGGACGTGGGGGCGCCATTCGGACTCGGGCACGTCGGGGAAGACCGCTTTAGCGGGTAGCCACAGCAGGCCATCAGAGACGGGCTGCAGATTGAGCGAGCCGAGGCGGAACGGCGCGGCGCGGTGGGTCGCAGTCATCAGGTGATTGACAGGCTCTCAGAAAATGGCGATGGGATTGACCATCGAGGCCGTCCCGCCCAGGAGCTTCAGGGGTGCCACGACGAGCATAAACTCCCAGCGCGAGCGCTGGCCGCAGGCGGCAGCCAGGTCCTCCAGGTTGTGGTTGTCCAGCAGCTGCATGCCCATCGCGACCAGCGTCAGGATGTGGATCGGATGGGTGGTGAACGCGGTGAAGGGATGGCGGCGGACGTCGCTGACACCATCGCTACCGAGCAGCGCGACGCCACGTTCTTTGAGCCAGGGCGCTGCTTCGTGGTGGAGCCCTGATAGATTGGCGCGGCTGTCGGACGGGCCGACAGCGTTTCGACGCGCCTGACGGCCCGTGCGAACGAACAGCACGTCGCCCGTTTCGACGCGCACGCCACTGGCGGTTTCGGCGGCTTCCAGCTCCTCGACGGTGATTGCGTGTTCTGGCTCCAGCCAGTCTTTGCCAAGCAAGCGTGGGATGTCCAACAGCACGCCGCGGGAGACGATGCCGTCCTGGCCGATCGTGATCGCATTGGCTCGCGCGCCAAGCGACGTGACGATGCCGATCGGGCGGTCATTGTAGGTCTTGCCGTCCCAGAAGAAGTGGCACAGTGCATCGAGGTGCGAATGCGCGACGCCATGCGGCGCGATGGCCAAATAATCGGCGGTCGAAGTGATGGTTTTGCCATCGGCGACGTCCCCCGCGCGGACCATGAGGTGGGTGGCGGGTGTTGGATTCTCGTTGTCGCCGACGGTGTTGATCGGGTGGGCGCAGCTGACGGACACGCCTTCGCGAACCAGGCCGGCGGCCCGAATCCGGACCGCCGGGGTGATCAGGTTGAGCGTGCCGCGTTCATCGTCGGCACCCCAGCGACCCCAATTGCTGCAGCGATCGAAGAGGGCCTGGAAATCGGCGAGGGTGAGTGTTTGTGTTGGGGTGGCGGTCTGCGTCACGGTGTGGCACTCCTGTGCGGGGCATAGAAGGTGTCTGGCGATTCCATGTTCTTGCCGGCCGTGGCCCCAGCGTCCACGGGCAGGATAACGCCGGTGATCCAACGGGCTTCGTCGCTGGTCAGGAACAGGATCGCGTAACCGATATCCCAGCCGGTGCCCTCGGTCTGCAGCAGCGAGCGTTGGCGACGCGCATCGCGCTGCTGGGGCTGCATACCGTCGGCATAGACCATCGGCGTGTAGACCATGCCGGGGCAGACGCAATTGACACGAATGCCCTGGGCGGCGTGATGGGCGGCCATGGCCCGCGTCATCTGGACGACCGCGCCTTTGGAAGCGGTGTACATCAAGTTCGGGTTGCCCGACATCAGGCCGGCGACGGAGCCCAGATTGACGATAGCTCCACCCTGGTTGGTTTCGACCATAGCTGGGATGGCGTATTTGGCCATCAGCATCATCGACTTGACGTTGACTTGCATGGCGGTGTCCCAGTCGTCGGGATCGACGTTCAGTGCGGTGCCGCGTGGGCCGTTGATGCCGACGTTATTGACGAGCGTCGTCAGGTTGCCAAAATGCGCAACGGTCTGGTTGACGATGCTTTGACAGGCCTGGGGGTTGGTGACATCGGCTTCGATGACGAAGGCGTCGCCACCTTCAGCGGCGATTATCTGGCGGGTTTCCTCGGCCCAGTCCGGGACGGTATCGACGAGGCTGACTCGGGCGCCTTCGCGAGCGAGCAAGATGGCCGTTGCGCGGCCGTTGCCGATGCCGCCGGGGACACGTGACCCGGCGCCGGTGATGATGGCTACTTTGCCCTTCTGTCGGTCCCCCGCCATATCGTGAGCAAGGGTACGACGTAGCTATTTCGCGTGCGCGGGGAGCATGTGGTACGGGACGTTGGCTACGACTATGCCTGGGTGGAACAGGAGCGCGGCTTTCAGCCGTAGCGCGGTTTGGTTATGCAGCAGGTGCTCCCACCAGCTCGAGGGGACGTACTCGGGCAGGATCACCGTCAGCGTGTCGTGGGGATTCTGTTCTTTTACTGCGTCCAGGTACGCCAGCAGCGGGCCGCTAAGGGAGCGGAACGGCGACTCGATCAGGATCAGCTGGACCCCTGGCTCCCACTCTTCCCATTCTCGACGCAGCTGTTCGGCAGCCGCCATGTCATCTGTTACGTGGACCGCCACAACATGGCTGTCATCGCCGGCGATGGCGCGCCC
>DASYKL010000080.1:0-4749 GCA_035995405.1 Chloroflexota bacterium | reverse complement strand
CGATTTCCCGCCGGCTCGACAGCCGCGCCCTGGCTCTGTCGTTTGGCGCGACCGCCGCCTACGACTTTGACAGCGTGCCCTCGACCGCCTGGGACAGCTTTCCGATCGTTATCGAGGCTGCCGGTGTGCAGCAATCGCTCGACTATGCCTCGTGGCTGACGGCATACGGCGGACGGCTGGTGATCGCTGGCTACCACGCCGATGGACCGCGCACCGTGAACCTGCAGACCTGGAATTGGAAAGGCATCGACGTGATCAATGCGCACGAGCGCCAGCCGTCCGTGCACCTCTCGGCCCTGCGCCAGGCGTTGGAGCGGCCGCCGGAGGTGACGCGTTTGCATACCCATTTCCTGCCCTTGGAGGAGGCGGCGGAGGGATTTCGGCTGCTGGATGAGCGGCCGCCTGGCTTTGTCAAAGCGGTGATCTGCCCATGACCCGCCTCGGCCTCGGATTTGCCGGCCTGGGCGGCCTGGGCCAGGCACTCCTGAGCGATATGAAAAAGTTCGACGACCGGTTGGAGGTCGCCGCTGTGCAGGACATCCGACTGGACCTCGCCGAGGCGACCGCCGAGCGTCACGCCGCGCGCTGGGCCGGTGAGCGCTTCGACGACCTGTTAGCCGTCGCGGGTGTGGACGCTGTCGTCCTGTGCACGCCCAACGCACTGCATGCGCCACAGGCGCAGGCGGCGCTGCACGCTGGCAAAGACGTCCTGGTCCAGAAGCCGTTGGCCCTGTCCTCGGCCGATGCTCGAGCGACGCTCGACCTGGCCGAACGATTTGGCAGGTTGTTGTTCGTCGACTACAGCTACCGGTTCCTCGACACTATGGCCTGCTTTCGGACCGCGCTGGCCGACCTGGGGCCGTTGCGGTCGGCGCGCACCGCGTTTCACAACGTCTATGGCCCGGGCGCCGACAAGACCTGGTTTTTCGACGCTCGCTCCAGTGGTGGTGGCGCATTGACTGATCTCGGCGTGCACCTGCTGGACCTGGCGCTGTGGCTCCTCCAGCCGCGACGCGCCGAGCTTGTCACGGCTGATATGGTCGCCGACGGAGGAGTCGAGACGGAAGCTGGGCTGAGCCTGCGCCTCGACCATCTGCTGCTCAGCCTGGATGTGAGCTGGAACGCGCCACTGCCGCTTACGGAGATAACCTTCGAGGTCGTTTCGGACAGCGGGGCGCGGCTACGGTGGGAAAACGTGGCGGGCAGTTTCTTCCGCTTTCGGACCGTACGCGACGATGCCGTGCTGCTCGAGCGGGAAACGACGCTCCGCGAGGACACCCTGCGCGTATTCAGCGAAGCGCTGCGGTCGCGCCGCACACCCGCTATCGACCTACGGACGTACGAGCTTCTCGATCGAGCGTATCGTCGCCCCAGCTCGAGCGTTTGAACCACGCGGCGAGCATCGCCAGGCCGCTGCCGAGATACAACACGCCACCTGGTATCCACATCACCAGTCCGGCGATTTGCTGGTCTTCGAGCGGCGTCAGACCCCAGCGGCTCGTGGTCGCCAGATGGGCGCTGTACCAGGGCACGTCAGCAAAAGTAAGTAGCGCGCCGAGGACGGTGCTTTCGCCTGCCAGAGCGAAGACGGCGACCAGGCCTGTGCCGCTCGGCAGGCGGATCGCCCACCAGAACAGGATCGCTGTTAGCAGGAAGCTCAGGTGTTCCAGGACATGCATGCCGCGGCTGTGGAACGCGGCTTCGTAGAGCGGCGGGAGGTGCCATATCCAGAGCGCCAGGCTGTGGAGCGGGAACGCCAAGGCAACGCCGGACAAGGGCGAGACGCGGTGCATGGCGCGTCCGACGGCGCGGCGGCTCGCGGGTGGGAGGCCCCAGACCAGAGGGGCCAGTGGCGCACCGAGGACTATCAGCGGAGCCGCGACAAGAATCAGCAGCAGATGCTGAGACATGTGCGCGGTGAACAGGTCGGCGCTGAGTCTGTCTACAGGCGATTCGAGGGCTACTACGATCGTCGCCAGTCCCGTGGTGTACAGCAGGGCCTGACGCAGGGTTACCGCATGACCCCGCCCGGCGCGGGCCCACACCCTCAGCAGCCCACGCCAGTACAGCCAGGCGAAGGCGGTCACGCCGAGCAGCACGGCAGGCTCAGCAGGCATGCCTTCATGCTGGCATAGCCAGAAGCAGGTAGTACCATCCGGTGCGGAGCCGACTGCCATGACCGTAACCCTCGACCTGTCACTTACCGATCGTGCGCCGGCGACGGCCGGGCGGATGGCTTCGGCCGCGCTGGATTTCCTGGCGTCGCTGAACCCTGCGCAGCGACAGGCGGCGACGTTGCCGTTTGGCGACGATCGCCGCTATGTCTGGGACTATCGGCCACCAGAGAACACGCCGCGCAATGGCCTGCGCTTGATCAACATGAACGCGGAGCAGCAACGCCAGGCGCTGGCGCTACTCGACATCGGGTTGAGCACCAGCGGGGCGTCGACCGTCCGCCAGATCATCGACCTGGAGTTACCGCTCCTCGAACAGGAGCAGCGCGAGGGGCGGGTGACGCCATTCGTGCGGCACCCCGAGCACTACTCCGTCTGCGTTTTTGGCGACCCACAAGGCCGATTGCCATGGGCGTGGCACGTCGGCGGGCATCACGTCGGGGTGCACTTCACGATTGTCGATGGCGACCGGATTGCCTCGGTGCCGCTGTTCTTTGGCGCAAACCCGGCTGAAGTTCGCCATGGTGCGCTGGCTGGCCATCGCACGTTGCCGGTCGAGGAGGATCTGGCGCGGGCCATCATCCGCGGCCTGCCTGCCGAGCAACAGCATGTGGCTCTGGTGAGCGAGACGGCGTTTCCGGACATTCTGACTGATCGGTACCGGGTGGTGAACGCGTTTGCGCCGCCTACCGGGTTAGCGTTTGGTCGGATGGCTGGTGAGCAGCGCGATCTGCTGGTCAGGCTGCTGCGCCACTACGTCGAGCGAACGAACAATGAATTGAGCGGCCAATACTGGCGGCGGATGGAAGCGCAAGGCTTCGACGCGGTGACGTTCGCGTGGGCTGGCGGGCTGGAGCCAGGACAGGGGCATTACTACACGATCAAAGCGCCGACGTGGTTGATCGAGTACGACAACACGCAGAACGGGGCGAACCACATTCATTCCGTGTTGCGCGACATCCACGACGATTGGGGTGCAGACCTGATCGCCGCTCACTACGCCGCCTCCCACCTCGCTGCCGTGAGATGAGCCACTCCTGGGTCGCGGGTCTGCACTGACCTGGACGCCGAACGTGCTGTTTCGAGGGCTCAGCAGGCTGCCAGTAGTGGTAGGCTGACGCCCTCACCAGCGAGAGGTGCGCGGATGCTGTCACGGGAAGACAACGAGCTCTTGTGCCGGGTCGGACCTGGAACCCCGATGGGCGAGTTCATGCGCGAGTACTGGCTACCCGCGTTCGTGCCCAGCGAATTGCCCGCAGCAGACGGGCCGCCAATGCGGCTGCGACTGCTCGGCGAAGACCTGATCGCGTTCAGGACCACGTCCGGCCAATTCGGGCTGATGGCCCACAACTGCCCGCATCGCGGCGCGTCGCTGTTCTTCGGACGGAACGAGGAAGAGGGTATACGGTGCGTCTACCACGGCTGGAAATTCGACGTGCACGGCAACTGCGTCGACATGCCGAATGAGCCGGCTGAGAGCGACTTCAAGACCAGAGTGCGGGCGACGTCATACCCCTGCATCGAGCGGAACAACATCGTGTGGACCTATATGGGTCCGCGTGACGCGCCGCCGCCCCTGCCAGACTGGTTGCCCAACCTGGAACCGGAATGCCAGGTCTGGATGCGCTTGCAGGAGTCAAACTGGTTGCAAGCGCTCGAGGGCGACATCGATACCGTGCATGCCTTCTTCCTGCACTCCGGCCATGTCACCACCGCCCAGAGTCTGCCCGGCAGTGACGCCTATTTCATTACCCAGCAACGACATGGCCGATTTGTCGCCCAGGAGCACGAGGTCGGCGCCAGTTACGCCGCGGTGCGGAACGCCGGCGACGGCAGCGAATACTGGCGGATGGGCCATTTCCTCTTGCCGTTCTACACGATGAATGCACCAGGTCTACTGGGTATCAAGAATCAATCGCTGGCCTGGGTGCCGCTGGACGATCACAACACCATGGTCTGGACCGTCGGTCGCCAGGCGCCATTACCGCCGGAGACCGAGACGATCGGCGGATTCAAAGCCGGGTACGTGCGGCGCGATCCACTGGGCAAGAATGACCCGTATGGACCACGCAATGCGGCTGGAGTCCAGCCCCGCCAGTTTGGTTCATCCAGCGACTGGCTGGGCCGGTTTCGACCACTGGCGAACCAGTCGAACGACTATTTGATTGACCGCGAGCTGCAACGCTCAATGGGCACCTATTCGGGCTTGCCTGGGGTGGCGCAGGATGCGATGGCCCAGGAAACGATGGGGCCGATTTACGACCGTACCCAGGAGCGACTTGGTACCTCTGATGTGATGATCATTCGGACACGGCGCAAGTTGCTGGCATGTCTACAAGCTTTTGGGCAAGGCGCCATTGCACCTGGCGCTAGCGCGCCCGAGCTGTACCGCATGCGTAGCGGTGGGGTCGTGGTGCCTGCAGGCGTAAACGGCCTTGATGCGATGGCCGACTTGCTGTACGACCGCGTGCCGCTAGAGGACTTCCGCGCGCGATGGGAAGCCTCCATCGCGCGCTGACGCCGACGGGTTATGACGCGATCGCTGGGACTCCTTCGGATTGGAGGAGCTTGGAGA
>DASYKL010000079.1:0-3935 GCA_035995405.1 Chloroflexota bacterium | reverse complement strand
CTCAACATCGGTTTGGGTTCCTTTCAGGCGTCTCCGGGGTCTCAAGCGATTCCGGCGTCTCAGGTGGCGTCAGATGATTTGGTCGTCGAAAGCTGCGGCTTTCTCCCCAGGGCTACTCGCCCTGGACCTCGCACCAGGAGGGCCATACGGCCCGCGTATTTCGCGCCTGCGGCGCTCCGCCAGCGCACGAGCGGCTGGAGACGCGCAGTCGGTTCCGCCAGGTTGCCCGTTTCGCCGCGGGCAACGGTGATGGTGCTCACGGTGTTCGGCCCGGCGCGTCCATCGACGTGTCGACGCCGACGGTGCGCAAGGCGGCGTCGGTGAAGCTCGCGTCGGCCCATTCGTTCAGGCTTACCCGTGGCACCTGGGCGAAGTCTGGCGACGTCGCGTAGAGCAGGTCTGCGCCGCGGGTGTAGTCATCCAGGTTTTGTCCGCCGTTGACTGCCCAGGCGTGGGCGAATAGATCCCATAGCTCGCCGAGGTCGGCGGGGTTCATGTCGGTACGGCGGGCTGCCATCGCGTCGACCCAGGCTTGCTTGTGCGTGGCGAAGTAGCGGCTGGCTTGAATGACTGCCCGTGTGAAGCGGGTCAGCTGTTCGGCCTTGTCGTGCTGGACCTGAGTCGTCACGACGTTGCCAGACGGCCAACTCGGGACGGCGTTGTTGAGCTCGTCGAAGCTTGACAGGATCTTGAGCCCGGGTTGCTGGCGAATCGTGACCCACGTGCTGACCGACGTCAACGTGGCATCGACTTGCCGCGCGAGCAGCGCCTGCAGGCGCACGTTGGGATCGCCCAACGCCAGGAATTGGATCTCGCTGGGCTCGATACCGCGGGCGCGGAAGAACTGGCGCGCCAGGCTGTCGTCGTAGCTGCCAAGGCGGGCGATGGCGAACGTCTTGCCGCGCAGCTCGTTCAGGTTGGCGAGGCCGTCGCGTGAGATGACCATAAAGGTATTGGCCTGACCTGCCGCGCCGGAGCCGCCAATCATGCGCAGGTCCATGGACTTGTTGGCGTTCAAGAGCACGGCTTCATAGGCGGTCAGCAGGCCCACGTCGACCTGCCCGGCGCGCATGCCGGCGATCAGGTTGGGCGTGCCCTGGACGAGGATCAGCTCGACGCTGAGGCCTTCTCGGGCGTAGAAGCCGAGGTCTTCGGCGAGCCACAGGACGGACGACGGTGCGGCGCTGATCGGCGTGACGCCCCAACCGATCGACAGCTTCAGGGGTGCCGGTGCGAGTGTGGCTGGCGCAGCCGAGCCAGGCTCTGGCGGCCGTGCTGGGACACAACCCATGAGCAAGCACACGCCCAGCAGGAGAACCCATCGCGCAACAAGAACAGCCACCACAGCACCCCCGCCGCTGGTGTCGACCAGTCCCCCCAGGACGTCACCCGCAGCGCCAGTCTACGCCGGCGAGCCCAATGGCGCGAATCCAAGCCACCGAGCCCTCCCAGCCGCTAAGCCGCCAAGCCGCCAAGCCGCTAAGCGCTAGGCTTTTTCGATCGTTGCCGTCAGCCCGCAGCTCTCGAGCCGCTCGCGATACAGCTCGGCCAGCTCCAGCGGACACGTCGTCACCACTGCCTTACCGCGATTGTGGGCTTCGAGCATTACTTTTGTCGCCCGCGCCGTACCCAGATTGGGGACGCATTTGATCAGGCTGCGCACCACGTGCAGCATGTCGTTGTGATCGTCGTTGTGTAGCACCACCGACCAGGGCGGCAGCGTGTGTCGCTGGTGCTCCGGCGTGGAGCCAATGTCTGGCCGCGTCTCGGTCGTCGTCAACGTCGAGCCTTATCAGACGATGTCGAACTCGACGCCTTGCGCCAGTGGCAGATCGGTGCCGTAATTGATCGTGCACGTTTGACGCCGCATATAGGCTTTCCACGCATCTGAGCCGGCCTGCCGACCGCCACCGGTCGCTTTCTCGCCACCGAACGCGCCGCCGATCTCGGCACCAGATGTCCCGACGTTGACATTGGCGATCCCGCAGTCAGAGCCGACAGCCGAGAGCCAGCGTTCAGCCGCCCGCAGATCGGTCGTGAACAAACTGCTCGACAAGCCCTGGCTGACCGAATTGTTCAACGCGATCGCATCATCCAGCGAATCGACCTCGAACACGTGCAGGATCGGGGCGAAGATCTCTTCAGCACAGATCGCCATCGTTGCCTGCGAGCGGACCAGCGTTGGCTCGACGAAGAAGCCGCCACGATCGTCGAGGACTCGTCCGCCGCACAGGATCTCGCCACCCTGGCGCCGAATCTCGTCGAGGCCAGTCCGATAACCGTCGACCGCGCGCTGCGAAATGAGCGGCCCCATCAGCGTCCTGTCGTCGAGTGGGTCGCCAATCGTGACGCTCGCATACACCCCGAGCAAGCGGTCCACGAATTGCGAGGCGATGCCGCGCTGCACGATCAAGCGGCGGGTGCTGGTGCAGCGCTGACCGGCGGTACCGACGGCGCCGAACACTACGGCGCGCAGCGCCAGGTCGAGATCGGCATCGTCCAGCACGATCAAGGCGTTGTTCCCGCCCAGCTCGAGGATCGTCCGGCCAGTCCGCGCGGCGACGACCTGGGCAACCCGCTGGCCCATCTGACATGACCCGGTAGCTTGAATCAGCGGCAGGCGCGGATCGGCGCTCAACAGCTCGCCGACACCTGGGCCAGTACCGACAACCAGGCTGAAAACGCCTTCAGCAGCGGTCCCGCGTGTTACTTCCTGGAAGAGCTGCTGGACGGCAATCGAGATCAGCGGCGTCAGCTCGGATGGCTTCCAGACGATCGTGTCGCCGCACACCAGGGCGATCGCCCAGCCCCAGCCGGGCACAGCCACTGGAAAATTGAAGGCTGAGATGATGCCGATCGGTCCAAGCGGCTGCCACTGCTCCAGGAGGCGGTGCGATGGGCGTTCCGAGGGCATCTGGCGCCCCGACAACTGCCGCGACAAGCCGACGGCAAAATCGCACACGTCGATGACTTCCTGGACCTCGCCGCGGGCTTCGCTGACGATCTTGCCGTTTTCGAGGGCGATCAGACGGGCCAGGTCGTCTTTGCGTCGGCGCAGCTCATCGCCCAGTCGGCGGACGATCTCACCGCGCTGTGGCGCGGGCACCTCGCGCCAAGCAGCGAACGCGTCCTGGGCGGCGGCGACTGCCTGGTCGTAGTCGGTCGGGCTGGCGGTGCGCACACTGCCGAGGACCGCCCCAGTGGTCGGGTCGAGCGTCTCGACGACATCGCCGCTGCCGGTCTTGAAGCGGCCGCCGAAGGCGACGCCGCTGATGGTTTCGCCAGTGCTGAAGCCGAATGCCGCGAGGGCTTCGGCTGTTGCTGCCGCGCGCCGATCTGTCTCGATTGCCACCATGCCGGAACGCTAATGCTACCGTTTGGACAGCATGCCCGACTCGTCCGCGCGCCGCATGTGCGCCATCGCGTTCGGCCCGCCGACGATGCGCGCGGCGCTGGCCGGTTTGCCGCGGATACAGGCCGAAGCAGACTGCCTCGAGCTGCGGTTGGACCTGTTCGACGAACCCTTCGACTTGCCTGCATTGCTGCGCGCGCGCGGCGATCTGCCGGTGGTTGTGACGCTGCGTCCACCGCGGCAAGGGGGCCGTTGTGCGCTGCCAGACGACGAGCGGTTGAAGGTGCTACAGCAGGCGGCCGATCTGGGGGCCGAGTATGTCGACCTGGAGTACGACGCGGCGACGCAACCTGCGATTGATGGGCTGCACGCGGCGGGCGCACAGGTGATCGTGTCGCGACACAACTTCTCGGGTATGCCGCGGCTGACGGAGTGGTGGGTCGAGCTGGCGCGGCTGGGCGGCGACATCGTCAAAGTGGTGGGGACGGCCCACGATGTGCGGGACTGCCTTGAGGTGGCGCGGACGTTTGCGCGGGCGGACCAACCGACGATTGCCATAGCCATGGGCGAACGCGGGCTGCTT
>DASYKL010000078.1:0-10851 GCA_035995405.1 Chloroflexota bacterium | reverse complement strand
CGCCAAGAAAGACCTGCAGGCCGATCATGCCCTCACAGCCGACCGTCGCGCCTTCGGCGGCCGAGCCATCTTCCATCGGCACGAGCAGCGAGACGACCGCGTCACGCGGAAAGTACACGTACAGCATCGGCTGGTCCGGGCTGGCGAGCACCTGGCGGTGGTCAAGGCTCACCCGTTCGAGGCGCGACGCGAGAAACTCGTACACGTCGCCTGGCAGAGCCGCCAACAGCCGATTCTTCTCTACCCTCGGCGCTGGGCAACCGACCAGCCCCCAATGGGGGTGGGCCACGGCGTACAGCCCTGGCGTACGCGGGCGTACTATCGCCGCAGGCGCAGTTTCCAGCATGGGTGTCGATGTCATAGTGTCAGTCTGCGCCACACGCAACAGCGTTGGCGTCCCGCCCTCAGCGGAGGGACGTGTAGGCCTTTGGCCTACAAACGCGAGGCTGGCATGACGATTCGCGTGCTTATCGCCGACGATCACGAAGTCGTGCGGCAAGGCTTGCGGACGTTCCTGGAGCTCGATGCAGACCTCGAAGTGGTCGGTGAAGCTGCGGATGGGGCCGAAGCCGTGCGCCTGGCCCACAAGCTGAACCCCGATGTTGTGCTGATGGACCTGCTGATGCCCGTGCTGGACGGCATTGGCGCAACGGAAGCTATCCGCAAGGGTCTACCCGCGACGGAGGTTGTCGCCCTGACCAGCGTCCTCGAAGATGCCGCGGTAGTGGGTGCGGTGCGCGCTGGAGCGATCGGCTATCTCTTGAAAGACACCAAGGCACCCGAGCTGCGGCGGGCGATCAAAGCCGCCGCGGCAGGCCAGGTACAGCTGTCGCCACGCGCCGCCGCGCGGCTCATGCGCGAAGTTCGCACGCCCGAAACCAACGTTGGCTCGTCCCTTTCGCCCCGCGAGGCCGAGGTCTTGCGACTGCTCGCCGGCGGGCGGACGAACAAAGAAATGGCGCGCGTCCTGTCAATCGGCGAGAAGACCGTCAAGACGCACGTCAGTCGCATTCTGGCCAAGCTGGATGTGCAGAGTCGGACGCAGGCCGCGCTCTACGCCGGGCGCCTCGGCCTGGTCACCATTGAGGAGCTGGGCTCTCGCTCGGAGAGCGAGTGATTGGCAAACGCGCCACCAGACGTGTCCCGGTGTTTGTCACGCTGTCGATGTCGACCACCGCGCCGATCGCGGCAGCCCGCTCGCGCATCGAATGCAAGCCCAGATGACCAGGTCGCGGCAGTAGCGGATCGAACCCCTGGCCGTTATCCGCGACGACTAGCCGCAACTCGTCGTCCTGTCTTACGAGGCTGACCTCGACGTGCGTTGCCCGAGCGTGCTTGATAATGTTGTGCAGCGCCTCCTGGGCAATGCGGTACAACGCCTCCTTTGTCGGCAGGGGTACATCCGGCTCGAGATTGAGGCTCGTTTGCACGACCAGATGATGGCGTGCTCTCATTGCCGCTACCTGTTTTTCGAGTGCCCCAGCGAGGCCTTCGCTCTCGAGTGATTCTGGCCGCAGCTCGAAAATGAGTGCCCGCATCTCGGTCATGCCGGCCTCAGCCAACGCCAAGACGCCCTCCACGATTTCGGTAGCCCTGGTCGAGTCAATCGGCAGGACCTCTTTGGCGGCGCTGGCGTTCAGAGCAATCGCGTACAGCGCTTGCGAAACGGAGTCGTGCAGCTCACGGGCCAGCTTCTGGCGCTCCTCGAGCGCAGCCACCGCTCGTGCAGCTTCGAACAGGCGCGCGTTCTCCAAAGCCAGGCCGGCTCGTTGCGCCAAAGCACCGAAAAGACGTTGCTCTTCGACACCGAAGCTATGTGGCCGAGCGTAGTAGACGTTGAACATGGTCAACACAGCGCCACGGGCGACGATTGGCACGCTCATTCTGGCGCTGGCGGCATCCGCACGAAGTACCTCGGCGAGTGTTGGCAAACCAGACCCGGCGAAGCCGCGGGCGGCGCGAACGATCATGCGCTCGGTTGACGAGTCCGACTCGTCGCGCATCAGGACCAACGCTTGGTCGACGCCCAGAATGTCGAACGCGACGTCGACCAGAGCCTGCAGAACGTCGTCGAGGCGCAGCGAGCGGTACAGCATTTCGTCAGCCCGAAAAAGCGACTCCAGCTGCAGCGTGCGCTCGACGACTCGCTGCTCCAGCAGTTGATGGGCCTCCATTTCGGCGTTGACGTCGCGTCGATTGATGACGACCGCGCCAACGGCTGGCTCGTGCAGCAAGTTGGTGGCGATGGCCTCGACCCAGCGCCACGAACCATCGGCGTGCTTGAGGCGATGCCGAAAGGTCCTGACGCGGCCGGCGCGCTCGATGAGATCTGACCAGATCAATCCGACGCGCTGTAGGTCGTCAGGATGGACCGTACCGGTGTGGAGCTGGCCCAGCAGATCGGTCGGCAGATAGCCCAGCATGCGCGTTGCCGATGGGCTGACGTACGTCATCGACTGGTCGCGCTGGTGCAAGCTGATGATGTCCGAGCTGTGGTCGATCAGCGCCCGGAAGCGCTCTTCGCTGTGGCGCAAGATCTCCTCGGTGCGCTGGTGCTCAGCCAGCTTGTCCTGAACCTGTCGGAGCTGTGCGCTCTGGAGGGTAATCGCGGCGTGGTTGGCAACCAGGTTCATCAGCAGCAGGTCGTAGCGCGTTGGGAAGCTGGCACGAGTGTGGCCGGCGGCGATCACGCCCAGACTCTGGCCGGCTCGGCCGATCTGAGACAGAGCGAGACAGACGTTCCCCTCGCCGAGGGGGTTGGGAATGACTGGGATGCGGACATGTTCGCGCGGCTGCAGCCATGGCTCGAGCGCTTGACCGACCTCTCGCGCTGTACGCGTGGCAGGTGAGCCACGCACCCGAACGGTCTCGATCTGTGGCTCGCTGCCCGAGACGGACGCAAGTCGGGCGTAGACGAAATGGGTCTGCAGGGTGTTGAGCAGAGCGTCTGCGAGGCTATCGATGACGCTCTGGCGTGGTACGCCGACCCACACAGCCGGCAGCCTCGACAATGCCACCAGATCGCGCAAGTAGCGCCGCAGGTCGATGTCTTCGTCGGCGCCCGCGTGGGTCATATAGGGCTAGCTTAGAATGGGGGTCACGGGAGGATGTCGTGAAGGTCGTTCGAACCAGCGATCTGCCTAGAGAGCCAGCTGCAAGCCCACTCTTCACGGGGGCAGTGTTCCGTCAAGAGATCGTCGCTCCGACGGATAGCCAGAGCTTCAACTTCAGTATCGTCAATTTCACTGCCGGGTCACGGAACAAGTTCCATCAGCACACGAGCGATCAGATTCTGATCGTGACCGAAGGCACAGGTGTGGTGGCGACAGACCAGGAAGAAAAGACGGTCACGGCCGGAGACGTCGTGTTGATTCCAGCGGGCGAGAACCACTGGCACGGCGCGCCGGGGGCGACGCCGATGAGCCATATCACGATTCAGGTCAAGGGCAGCCAGACACAGCAGAACGAGCCCTAGCGACCTCTGACCCGGGGCGGGTCGGGGAGCCTTGTATGACGTCGCCTGCCGAGGCGGCGCCCGCTTCGTGCGATCGTTCGGAAGTGGTGAGCCGCTGCAGACCTAGCGCTTCATGAGTTCGGGCGAGTGGGATTTGAGGAAGGCTCGGACCGTTTCGATGGTTTGAGGCACGATTTCGGGCGGGGCTTTCCAATTCTCGAGTAGCTCGGCACCTGGAAGCAGCTGCGCTACTTCCAGCCCCACGCCTGTGGGGTGGGCGGGATCGTTGCCTGGCATAACCAGCAGCGGCGTCTGGACCGTAGAAAGGAACGCGCGGGGGACGCTGAAGACGAACTCGCCTGCAAACATCCGTTCGCCGAACGTGCTCACATTGTCGGTCGTGATGTCCGGCCGACGCCCAGACAACTCGTGGCCCCATTCGGTGTACATCCGAGGCCCGAAGAAGCCGGGATTGGTGTGATCCTCGCCAATCGGCTGCTCCATCACCCCTGCTACAACGCGGTCTGGCGCCCGTTCGACCAGTTTGAGGATAAACGAGCAGCCGATACAACAGCCCATCGTCAAGAATCGGTCGATCCCCAGGTGATCCATAAGGCCTAATTGGTCGTCGGCATAGCCGCCCCAGGGATCGTCAATCGGCAGCGGCCCACTCGAGCGACCAGCGTTGCGCTGATCCATTGCGATTACCCGGAACTCGCTCGGAAAGATTTCCACCGGGTTGAACGGCAAGCGACTCCAGAAACCGATCGTCGAGTTCAGCCCGCCAGGCGAGAGGAGGAGAAGTGGAAAACCCTCGCCGTGTTCCTCGTAGTAAATCGCGATGTCCTGACGTTCAAAAACGGGCATGCGGGCCAGTGTACACTCGGCCTTCGGGAGAGGAACGTTGGCAGACATCGACCGTCGATCGTTCTTGCGCCTGGGCCTGGCCAGCGCGGTCGGGCTGCCAGGTCTTCTTGCCGCCTGTACGCCTGCACCCGCGTCGACTGCCCCGCCGACGACAGCCGCTGCTGGGCAAAGCGCGTTCAAGCTGCCGGCCTATGTGCCATTCGCCGGTCCGCCGCCGGACTACCCAGGCTCAATCGACGGGATCCAACCGGCTTACGCCAAATTCCCCAACCCGTCCAACCCAGTCCGGTCGATCCAGCAAGTGCCTGGCAAAGGTGGCGAGGTCAGCGCCATGACCACCACGATCACCTCGCCACCGCCACCGCTCGACCAGAACCCGGCCTGGCAAGCCGTCAACCAAGAAATTGGCGTGACCTTACGGCTGAATATCGTCCCATCCTCGGACTACGTCGCTAAACTGAGCACAGTCCTGGCTGGCAACGACTTGCCGGATTTCATCTACATCAATCAGGGTGGCACGTCGCCCATTCCGAACATCCTGACGTTCCTGCAGGCCAAGTGCGCCGACCTGACACCGTATCTCGCGGGCGATGCGATCAAGACGTATCCCAACCTGGCCAACTTTCCGACCTTTAATTGGAAAGGCGCCGGTACCGTCTACAAGGGCGCGATTTACGGCGTGCCGGTACCCCGCTCAGTCCTGGGCTCGGCATTGTTCGTCCACCAGGAGATGCTGGAGTCCATCGGCGCCGAACAACCGAAAAGTGCCGACGACTTCAAACGCATCCTGCTCGCGTTGACGCGGCCGCAGCAGGAGCAGTGGGGCATAGCCGGTACGCAGACTACGGCGTTCCACGTGCCGACGCTGCTGCTCCAGGTCTTCGGTGGGCCAAACCAATGGCGTCTTGAGCCATCCGGCAAGCTGACCAGGGACTACGAAACCGACGAGTTCAAAGCGGCAGTCGGCTTCGCTCGCGATCTCTACGTCGCCGGCGCATACCACCCCAAGTCGGTGACGTACACCAATCTGGGGGCCGATGCTGACTTCGAGGCTGGCAAATTCGGGTTCTATTACAGCACCTGGCTGGCGTTGTCGACAGGCTACTGGCCGGTGGCGGCGCGGATCAATCCGGCTTTCAAGATGCGTGGTGTCAGTCCATTCAGCCAGGACGGCAAAGCCAAGCCAGTCTACTTTCTGGGGATCGGCAACTTTGGCAATACGTACATCAAGCAAGCGACCGCGGAACGGGTGCAAGAGCTGCTCGGCATTTTGAATTACATGGCCGCACCGTTTGGGACGCACGAGCAGATGCTGGTTAGCTACGGCTTGCCGGCGGCGGACTACACGTTGGACGGCAACGGCAATCCGGTGGTCACGGCTTCCGGGTTTCAGAACAACCCGGTGCCCTTCCGGTACCTGACGCAGTACCCAGCGGTTCAATACAACAGCGTCAATTCGGCGGAGTACGCCAGGACGGTGCACGCCGCTGAGCTCGACTTCGCCGCGGCTGGGATTCAGGATCCAACGGTGAGCGCGTACTCGCCGTCGTTTGCTAATTTGAATGCGACCCTCAGGCAAGAGATGTACGACGGGATCAGCGACATCGTCGCTGGCCGCCGGCCGATCGGCGATCTCGAGGCGGTGGTCGCTAACTGGCGGAGCAAAGGTGGCGACAAAATCCGCGCCGAGTTCGAGCAAGCCCTCCAATCTGGATAAACAGACATGAGGCAGTCAATAGCCGCTCTGCCTGGCGTGAGCGCCTCACGAGGACACCAGCGTCCGGGCGGCCTCGGTCTCGTCGAGCGTTAGACCGATGCCCGGGCTTGCCGGTGGCCTGAGGTAGACGCCGGTTTCGTCGCGGACTTCTTCTATGTGCGGACCGCTCCACAAGCGGGTCTGGAAATCGTGCAACGGATTGTCAGGCAAGAAGTATTCAATCCACTTCACATTCGGCAGCGCTGCTGCCAGATGAATGTGGATCGGCTGCAGATTCCACGGCGAGACGGGGATGCTGAACGCCGTCGCCAGGTGGTAGATCTTCAGCCAGTCGGTAATCCCACCGGTGGCGGCCGCGTTCGGCTGCGCGAAATCTATCGCCTGGGCGGACAGCAAACCGAAGAACTCACCGACACCGACGTGCTGCTCGCCGCCCGCGATCAACGTGGTCCCAGCGCGCTGCCGCACCCGCACATAGCCCGCCACGTTATCCGGCGCGACCGGTTCCTCCAGCCAATAGACGTCATAGCGCTGCCATTGTTTGAGCATCTCGATCGCGGTCTCGGCGTCCCAGGTGCCGTTCACATCGACCATCAGCCTGGTCGCAGGCCCGATCGCCTCGCGCACCGCGGCGACACGGCGTGATGCCTCCGCAAGTGAGACCGCCGACAACCCAGCCCGGATCTTGATCGCGGTGTGGCCAGCGGCGACATACGCTGCTGCTCGCTCGGCAAGCTGGTCCGGCGGCAGCTGGTGACCGGCGTTGACGTACGTCGCAATCCGCTCGCGGCGCCCCCCGAGCAGCATGCTTAGCGGCACGCCGAGAGCTTTGGCCTTGATATCCCAGAGGGCAAAATCGATTGCCGCCAGACAGGCCATGGGCATGCCGCGGCGGCCGAGTCGAGCTGCGACTGACCCATAAAGGCGCTGCCACAGATCCTCGTTCAACAACGGGTCCTCGCCAACAATGAGCGGCTTGAGTTGTTGTTCCAGAAGCGCCTGCAGCAACGGACCGGTCGACACACCGCGGCTGACGGCGGCATTGGCAAAGCCCAGGCCGCTCAGACCCTGATCGCTCAGCACGGTGACCACGACAATCTCGCGGCCGGCGCCGCGATCGACGTAGCGTCTGACCTCGAGGTCAGCGATCTTCACGGCAAGCCGATGGTAGCGCGCCTCGAACGCGTGCTCCGGGGTAGCATCGAGCCCTATGTGGAATTCGTTCAAGACGGATGCCGTACCTGGCATGACCGCCCGCGCAGAGACGTATCCGGGCCCCAACGGGGAGAACCTTCGCGCTTACGTCGCGCGACCGGAAGGCAACGGACCGTTTCCTGGCGTTGTGTTGGTCCATCACATGCCTGGCTGGGACGAGTTTTACCAGGAGATGACGCGCCGCTTCGCCAACCACGGCTACATCGCCATCTCGCCCGACCTGTACCAACGGGTGGGCTCCGGCACACCTGATGATGTGACAGCGCAGGTGCGCGCCGAAGGCGGCGTCGCCGACGACCAGGTTGTCGGCGATCTGACCGCGGCTTCGAAATGGCTCCGCTCGCAACCCAACAGCAACGGCAAAGTCGGCATCGTCGGGACATGTTCCGGCGGACGGCAGGCGTTGCTGACCGCCTCGCGCTCGCCGCGGGACTTCGATGCGGTGATCGACCTGTGGGGTGGTCGCGTCGTGGCTGCCAAAGAAGCGCTGACTCCCAAGCAGCCAGTAGCGCCGATTGACTACACCAAAGATCTGCAAGTGCCGTTGCTGGGACTGTTCGGTAATGACGACCAGGCGCCGTCGCCGACTGAAGTCGACACCCACGAGGCGGAACTCAAGAAGCACGGCAAGGACTACGAATTCCATCGCTACGATGGCGCGGGCCACGGCTTCTTCTATTACGATCGCCCGGCCTACCGACAGCAGCAGGCGATGGACGGCTGGAGCAAAGTCTTCGCGTTCTTTGAGAAGAACCTGGGCAATTGAGAACACAAAGGAGACAGTGATGTGCACGATGATCGCGATGCAGACTGCCGTGACTGGCAGTGGCAAAGGCGCAACAGGTTGGTTTCCGCTGAGCCAGGCGAACGTCGGCTTTGACCATGCGACACATACGCAGGCCGAACACGCGCTGTTGTTGGATTTCGTGAACCCGGCGTTGGGCGCCGGGGCGCGGGTGGCGGTGGAGATGGATATTGCCTCGGGCAAGGCGCTGGTGGCGCAGCTCCAGGCCGCGATCACCGAGGCGGAACGCAGCGGCTTCAGCGAGTAAATGCGGCGGCCCTGGCGTCCGGCACGACTCTTGCTGTGACGCCGACCGCGCGGGAGCGCTGGGAGGGTTCAAGCCATAGTTTCTTTCGAAGACTCTGCACAACAAGCGGAGGCGCCGGTGGATGGCAGCTCTCGCGAAGTCTTCGTCCTTATGTCCTTTGAAGGACCAGACCGCTATGCGCAAGTCGGTGGTCTCGCGACTCGGGTGTCAGGCTTGGCCGAAGCACTCGCCAGTGCCGGTCACGAAACACATCTCGTGTTCATTGGTGATCCGACCGCACCCGGTGAGGAGCGGCGGCTCAACGGCAAGCTGATCATCCACCGCTGGTGCCAGTGGCTGAGCCGTGACTTTCCGCGCGGTGTCTATGACGGTGAGGACTCCAAGCGCGTCGATCTGACCTGTTCAGCCCCGCCGTACATTGTCGAGCACATTGCCGGGCCAGCCATCAAAGCCGGCAAACGGCTCGTCGTTATTTCGGAGGAGTGGCAGACGTCGCAGGCGGCTATCGAGTTGTCGGACCAGCTGCATCAGGCTGGTTTGCGTGACTCTGCGGAGCTGCTGTGGAACGCCAATCACACGTATGGGCTGGACCGCGTCGACTGGCCGCGGCTGGTTTTCACCAACCGCATCACAACGGTCAGCCGCTTCATGCGGGCCGAGCTGCTGCGCTTCGGCATCAATGCCGAGGTCCTGCCGAACGGGATTCCGAGGCGGCTGCTGCGGCGGGTCGGGTCGCAGCAGACTGCCAAAGTGCGGTCGGCGGCGCAGAAAGACATGCTGTTCTTCAAGATGGCGCGTTGGGCCAAAGACAAAGGTTGGCCGGCGTCGTTGGAGGCTGTGGCTCAGCTTCGCGCGGCGGGGTATGACGTCGGCATGATCGCCCGCGGTAATGGCGACAGCCAGGTTGGCGAAGAAGTCGCGTCGATGGCGCGCGGCCTGGGGCTCACAGTGGCCGACGCGGTGGCGTCCGACGATACGTTGGCGGGTCGAACGAAGGCATTGGAGGCGGCGCGTGATGCCGACGTCGTGTTCATCCGCTCGTTCGTCGATGAACAGCTCGGGCGGTCGTTGTATGCCGCGGCTGATGGTGTCCTGGCCAACTCGAGCTTCGAACCGTTTGGGTTGGTTGGTTTAGAGGCGATGGCGGCGGGTGGTGTGGCGTACACGGGCGGCACGGGTGAAGACTACGCCCTGCCCGGGTACAACGCGGTGGTCCTCGAGACCGAGGACCCGCGCGAGATTGTCGACCAGGCCAAGCGGCTGGCGCGGGCGCCGCACAAGGAGCGAGCGCTCCGTCGGGCGGGGCAGCGAACAGCCGCCGCGTTTACGTGGGACAACGCCGCGCAGCGACTCGTCAGAAGCGTCCGCTTCGGCCACCATCCCGGTTAGTACTGGGAGGCAGGACCTCATGTCGTCTTCGGATCAGGTCACGTCGCAACAGCTTCGGCGAGCGGTGATCGCCTCGACGATCGGCACATCGATTGAGTGGTACGACTTTTTCTGTACGGCAGCGCGGCGGCGCTGGTGCTCAACCAGCAGTTCTTCCCCAACTTTGATCCGACCTCCGGCACATTGGCCGCTTTCGGTACGAACTTCGTCGGGTTTGCCGCGCGACCGGTCGGCGCGGCGATCTTCGGCCACTATGGCGATCGCATCGGCCGCAAAGCGACGCTGGTCATCACCCTGGCACTGATGGGCATCGGCACGTTTCTGATCGGTCTGGTGCCGCCGTACGCCAGCATCGGCATCTGGGGCGGTGTGGTGCTGACGCTTTTGCGGGCCCTCCAAGGCATTGGTGTGGGTGGCGAGTGGGGTGGCTCGGTGCTGCTGGCGATGGAATGGGGGGCGCGGACAGGCAAGCGCGGCTTCATCGCGAGCTGGCCGCAATTCGGCGTGCCGGTGGGGCTCATTCTCTCCAATGGCATGCTAGCCCTGGTGACGGCTCTGACTGGACCGAACTTCGTGACCTGGGGTTGGCGGATCCCGTTTCTGATCAGCATCTTGCTGGTCGGCGTCGGGCTGTGGATCCGGCTGGGCATCCTGGAGACGCCGGTATTCCGGCGGCTGCTGGATGAGCGGCTCACATCCGCGGCGCCGGTGGCTGAAGTCTTGCGCCGCAACTGGCGCGAGGTCATCCTGACCTGTTTGTTGCGGACGGGTCAGCAGGCGCCGTTCTATATTTTCTGGACCTTCGTCCTGGTGTACGCGACGAGCACGCTTGGCATGCAGCGTCAGGATGTGCTGGTGGACACCTTGATCGCGTCAGGCGTGTCACTGGTGACGGTGCCCTTGTGGGGGTACCTCTCGGATCGCTGGGGGCGACGGCGGACGTACATGATCGGCGCGATCGCGATGGGCCTGTTTGCGTGGCCGTATTTCGCGTTGCTGGATACCCGTGCGCCCGGGCTGATACTCCTGGCGATCGTGCTGGCACCCATCGTCCACGACATCCAGTACGGCCCGCAAGCGGCATTCATCGCCGAGGCATTTCCGCCTCGCCTGCGGTATAGCGGCGCGTCGCTCGGCTATCACCTGGCGTCTGTGAC
>DASYKL010000077.1:0-3557 GCA_035995405.1 Chloroflexota bacterium | reverse complement strand
CGAACTGCGGCTTCTCGGAGTACATCGTGGCGGATTCGACCAGACGTGGGACGGGACTGGGCAGAAGGTTGTTCGAGCGTCGCAAGGCGCTGCTCGATGAGCAGGCCCGCGCCTACGGCTATCCCGCATGCAGTGGCCTGTTCATCGAAGCCGACAATCCCGATCGCACCCCGGCGGACCTCGTTGACGCAGAGCGTGAGACTGCCCTCGATCCACGCGAGCGGTTGAGGCTGTTCGATCATCTCGGGTTCCGCAAGGTCGATGTGCCCTACGTGCAGCCGCCGCTGGCGACCGGGAAGCAGCCCATCGCCTACCTCGACTTGTTATTCGCGCCCTGGCGGCAGCAGCACACGGATCGGATCGCCGCTGCGACGGTCTTCGCCACGGTCGAGCCGGTCTGGTCCGCATGGTCTGCCGACGCCGCTGCGCACCTGGCCGCGCTGCGCCGACTCGTCACCACGGCCGAGGTCGCGCTCGAGCCGCTCGGCGATGCACGTCAGACGGTCGCCCAGCCACTCGGCTGACACACACGCACAGAGGTCAGGCAGGCCTGCAGGTCACCCGGCCGAACGGTCAGCAGGCGGACGATCGCTTCATCGAGCCCCTGCGCCAGCTGCTGCAGCGCTTCCGCCGCACCTGACGGACGGCCGTAGTAGCCGACCTTCAACAGCAGCTGCGGCGGCACGCTATCGATCAGAGCTGCTAATGGCTCACCGGCGTCGCGCCGAGCTTCGAGCTGATTGAGCAGATCGTCGAAACCCATCCGGCCAAAGTGGGCGCGATAACCCATCGTCTTCGGCTGACCAGGTCGAGCCATCGCATAGCCGAGTACCTGGGTCGCAAACGTGCGGCGCGCCGCCTCTTCGTCGTCGTCGATGCAAACGCGGATGTATTGCGCGAATGGCACCTCGGCGGGGTCGCGACCTGCCCGCCGAGCGCCCTCGGCGACGTTCTGCCGCATCAAGGCAATCTCCTCGGGCGAGCTCCAGTTCGGTGTCACACCGTCTGCCAGCTCACCAGCGAGACGCAACATCTGCGGGCCCATCGCGGCCAGATAGATCGGCACCCGCGGCGCCTTGAAGCCCAGCTTGACGCCATGCAGATTGACGGCCTGGCCGGTGTAATCCACGGTTTCGCCGGCGAACAGCTTGCGCAGTGGGGCGAGATAGTCGCGCGTGAAAGCCAGCGGGGGAATCAGCGGCAGCCCCAGCTCGGTGCGCACGGACTCCGCCGGATACGCCCCGAGGCCGATACCGAGGTTGAATTTGCCGCCGGTGACCTCGTTGAGGCTGGCCGACTCAGCCGCCAAAGGCGGCACGGTCCAGCCCGGGATCGGAATGACCGACGTGCCAACCAGCAGACCATCGCGCACCACCTCGGTCGTCGCTTCCCACCACTCGCGGCAGGTCTGAAACGCGCTGCGCCCGGTCAGACCAGCGGGCGTCCACAAGCTGGCGTAGCCCAGTCGCGCCGATTCTTGCACCAGCGTCCGTTGCTGGTCGCGCGACAAGCCAAGGCGCGCATCGATGCCTGCTCCTGCTTTCATGCCCCTCCATCCTAAAGGTGCGGTCTATTCAGCCGATGCTTACACCAGATTGCAATGGTTGGCCGTCGTGTACTCCGCCGCTTTCGAAACGTGGGGCTCATCGCCCGCTTCAGCATCGTCGGCGTCACCGTAAGCGTTCTCGTCGCCGGCAGTTTGGCGGCATTTATTGAAACGCAAGTCAGTACGGTCCTGCTGGCCAACATCGCGGCCCGCGCTGCAGACCAGGTCGATCATCTGGGATTGACCGGCTATGTCACCGTGGCCGATTTCAGCGCGCCGCACGCACCAGAACAACTTGCCTCCGTCGCCGAGCGACTGAATCCCATCTTCAACGATATACGCGCAGACGGGACCGGTGTGATTCGCCTGCAGATGTTTGCCACTGACGGCACGATTCTGTACTCCGACTTGCCGACCAAACGGGGTGAAGTGGTCGATCTGGCCAACGAACCGAGCCTCGTTACGGCGCTCAATGGACAGAGCGTCCACGACGTGTCCGACCTCGAGGGACCGGAAAACAACGAGCTCCGAGCGCAGTACGGCCAGGCCTTGGAGGTCTACATTCCTGTCGACATACAGGGCCAGGTTGTCGGCGCGTACGAGATTTATCAAGACCTCGGGCCAGCGCTCGCGGTTCGACCGGTGGTCTGGGGCGGCGTCCTCGGCGGTTTCGCCTTGCTGCTCGTTGCGCTCCTCGGCGTGGTGCAAACCGCCGCTGTCCTGATTCGGCGGCAACAACAGACACTCGCTCACCACGCCTTCCACGACGTGCTGACCAGTCTGCCGAACCGAGCACTCTTCCTCGATCGCGTGTCTCAGGCGCTGCGACGTAAGAAACAGCAGCCAGCGGTCCTGATCGTCGACATCGACGGGTTGAAGCTGGTCAATGACAGCCTGGGCCACGACGTGGGAGATCAACTTCTGCTCGCCGTCGCCGGGCGGCTTCGTGACTGTCTCGCGCCAGGCGACACCGCGGCACGGCTCGGTAGCGATGAGTTCGGCATTCTGCTCGAAGACGTGCCCGATGTCACCGCGGCGATCGCCAGCGCCAAGAGCATGCTCGCCGCACTGCGCGTGCCAGTCGCGATCGATGGTCAGGAGCTCTTACCGACGGTCACTATTGGCATCGCCCTGAGCGCCGCCGAAACCCCCTCAGCCGAGACACTGGTGCTGGAGGCCGACCAGGCCCTGGCTCGCGCCAAACGACGCAGCAAAGACTGTTTCGAGGTGTTCAACAACACCATGGCTAACCATGCCCCCGTCCGACTGGCATTGGAGACCGACCTGCGCCGAGCCGTGGAACGTCACGAGCTGCGCCTGTACTACCAACCCGTCCTGTCGCTCACGGATGGCCGCATCGTCGAAGTCGAGGCTCTCGTGCGCTGGCAGCATCCGGAGCGCGGCCTCGTCCAACCGATGTCGTTCATTCCGGTCGCTGAGGAGACCGGCCTGATTGTGGCGATCGGCCAATGGGTCCTCGAGGAATCCTGCCGCCAGGCCGCCGAATGGCGCAGCCGGCTTGGCGCCTTCGCCCCGACCGTCGCCGTGAACCTGTCAGCGCGACAGCTGCAGCGTCCGGAGCTGCTGTTCGACGTTCGGCAGGCGCTCCGCACCGCTCAGCTCGAGCCTTCCAGCCTGAAGCTCGAGCTCACCGAGAGCGTCATTATGCAGGACGCCGAGGCGACAGACACCACCCTGCATGCCCTCAAAGCACTCGGCATTGGCCTGGCGATCGACGACTTCGGTACGGGCTACTCGTCGCTGGCCTACCTCAAACGCTTCCCGGTTGACACGTTGAAAATCGACCGCTCTTTTGTCGACGGTCTGGGCACCGACCCCCAGGACACGGCTATCGTGCAAAGCATCGTCGCGCTGGCGCAGGCGCTCGGCTTGAGCGTCACTGGCGAAGGTGTCGAGACAACCGGCCAGCGCGACGGGCTCAAATCTCTGGGCTGCGACCGCGCTCAGGGCTTCCTGTTTGCCCGCCCGTGCCCCGCCTATGACCTGGAGA
>DASYKL010000076.1:0-3374 GCA_035995405.1 Chloroflexota bacterium | reverse complement strand
CCGCAGAACCACTGGGCGCAATGGCTCGGCGCCGCAGCCGGCAACCCGCCACGCCGAGAGGTCCCATTCTTCGAGGTGGCGGGGTCTCGCCAGGCGAGCCACCAGCTCATACGCGAACGTCGGGCCGTACGCAATGCTGGCCCTGGTCCGAGTCATCCAGTCCATCCAGATCGTGGGCCGCTCAATGAATGCGGCGGTGCTGAGGTGCCACACATCCGCTTGCAACAGCGTGGGCTCCAGCAGGAAACCGATCAGACCCATGTCGTGGTGTAGCGGCAACCAGCTCACGCCGACATCCTCGTTCGAGAGCCGCAGTACGCCCGCGATCGCCTTCAGGTTGGCCAGGATGTTGGCGTGAGAGATGGCAATACCTTTCGGGGCGCCAGTGCTGCCCGATGTGTATTGCAGGAATGCCACGTCCTCGGGAGCGATCGGGACCGTTGCTGAATCCGGGCTGGCCGAGGCGAGACCGTCCAGCGTGACGGCTGGAACCATCGCCGCGGCGGAGCAGAGCTCGGTGAGGGACGGCGCTGTCATGACCAGCTTTGGCCGGCAGTCCGGCGCGACGGACCGCACGCGTTCCATCACGAGGTCTACTTGCGCGTTGCGCTCCGGGCCTGGGACGGGCACCGGCACCACACCCGCGCGCACCGCAGTCAAGAACGCGAGCGCGAAATCCCGCTTGTTGGGCAGCGCGAGGATGACTCGATCCCCCGGCTCGACCCCCACGCCGTGCCATCGGCGGGCAAGATCCGACGTAAGAGCTCCGATCTCAGCGTAACTGAGCCGCTCCACGCCCTCCGGACTGACGAACGCCATTCCCCGCTCTGTCGAGGACAACCGCTCCACTACTTCCGTAAGGGTGAGCATCAGACGAGCGGCCACCGATACAGTGCCGGGTATCGGTCCTGGAGGCGCAGCAACCCGGACATTGCGCGCGCGCCAACGAAGGCGAACGGTTCGGCGGGGAATCGCGGAGGCCGGTCGTCGACAAACGGTAAGCTGGAATAGTCGGTCCGGCGGTCGAGGACCAGATCGCGGAGAACCTTGCCGACCGTGTGCGAGAGTGCGATCCCGTTGCCGCAGTAGCCGTGAGCGAAGAACGCGCCGTTTCCCAGCCCGCCGATCTGCGGAATGAGATTGCGGGTCATCGCAATGCAGCCGCCATACGCGTGTGTGAAACGCACTGACCGCCAGGCTGGGAAGTAGCCTCGGAACGCCTGTTCCAGAAAGGCGTAGATGTCGTCCCTGATAAGCCGGCGGTCATCCATGTCGCCGCCAAAGAAGTACGGCGCCGGACCACCACCGATGAGGACGCGACGTCCACTGACGGGTCGAGCAAAGACAATGAAGTTGCGGGCTTCTACGAAACCCTCCCGCTGCGGCCAGGTCACCTGGGCCCATTGGGCGTCAGAGAGAGGCTCCGTGACCAGTACGTAGCTCCATACCGGCAGCACTGCCCGACGAAACGGCGCCCATTGCTGCTGGTAAGCGTTCGTTGCCCATATCAGCCGATCAGCTTGTACCCGGCCGAGTGGAGTGACGACTTCGAACCGCCGCCCCGCTCGGTGCACCTTCAGCGCACGAGTGCGTTCGTGCACTTCGACGCCCTGTGCCCGCACGACGCGCAGTAGCCCGCGGGCGAGGCGGTGTGGGTTGACCAGAGCACCAGCGGTCTTGATCGCCGCTTTCAGCCCAGGAACGTCGATACGCGCCCGAATGTCCGCGGCAGCGAGTATCTCGGTATTCGCACCGAGTGAATTCGCCAGCTCCGCGTCGTGCTCGAGCCGCCGACGCTGGCCCTCGTTCGTCGCCACCAGATAGAAGCCGCCAAGATCGTATTCGGCAGCAATGTCATTTGTGACGCAAAACCGTCGGAGTTCCAAGATCGATCGTCCGACCGCCGCGTACCCCGCCTTGGCCCGTTCCGGGCTGAAGGCCCGTACAACCGTGTGCAGGTTGTGCCCGATAGTGGGGGTCACGAAGCCATCGTTGTGCCCTGAGGCGCCAGCTCCGGCGTAGTCTGACTCCAGGATGTGAATCGAAAGCGAGGGCTCCGCCCGGCGCAAGAAGTGCGCGGCCCACATCCCTGTGTAACCGCCGCCGATGACACAGACGTCGGCATTAACCGAGCCGTCCAGCGGTGGCCCGGGCGTCACCGGTTCGGTGGAACGCCAGTAAATGGAGTTCCTGACGAACGTCGAGTCGTCCCCGACTTCCAGGCCGGTTGCAGCCGCTGCGCTGGCATCGACGCTCATCGATCAGACCCGGTGGAACAGTAGGCGTTGAAGTCCGACGTGGCGTCGTTCGAAAACGTAGCAGCAGATCTCCAGGTAGCGGACATAGTCCGCAACCATGGATTCCCCGACCAGCTCTACGGCTTGTTGACGGTGAGCCAGCAGGTTGGCGAGCCACACGCCACACGTTCGCGTGTAGTGCTCTGCGTGATTGACGCTGGACAGTACCTCGAACCGGCGCTCGCTGGCCTCCAGAATCTCCGAGGGCCAGGGCAGCTCGGATTCCGTGAAGATACGATCGATTACGAACAGCAGGTCGCGCGTCGTCTGACGATCCAGCTGAATGTTGCTGCCCTTAGTGATCGTCTGGAGCGCCAAGCGTCCACCGGTCGGCAGCCAGTCCGCGCACCGCTCGAAGAAGGCGCGGTACGCTTCGACACGCTTCGGGCGGGTCAAACCAAAGTCGGCGAAGTGTTCGAACGCGCCCACCGACACGATGGCATCGTACTGCTGATTCGGCTGGTGGTCGGCCCAATTCTGGACGACCACCGTGCAGCGCTCGTCGGTGCGCGCGCGCATATATTCGGCCTGAGCTGCGCTCAGCGTCAGACCTGTGACGTGCGTGGCGCCGTGGTGATTGAGCACGCGGGCGGCCAGTCCGCCCCAGCCACAGCCCACGTCCAGCACGCGACCACCGTTGACGCGCGCCGCCTCGGCCAGATAGTCGAGCTTGCGCAGCTGAGCCGCGTACAGGTCGTCGCCGAGCCCGTCCCACAGTGCACATGAATACGTTAGCGTCGGGTCCAGCCAGAGTGCGTAGAACTCATTGCTGACGTCATAATGCTGCTGAATGGCAGTCGCGGACGCACCGCCGTACTCCGCGGACGAAGTCGCCCTCGGCACGCTCACCCGAGTGCCTCGCGAGCTTGCGCGGTGACGCGGTTGAGCCGCTCCATGCGCGTGGCCAGGCTCATTCGACCCTCCAGGTGAAAGGCGGGCGGTTGGCGTCCGTCGACATCGAGGAATCCGTATCGCCCTGCGAGATCACCGACCGCAAGCTTGCTGCCGGACAGGTCCATGAGCTCGGGGTCAAGCGCGAGGTGGGCGATGGCGCGTCCGACGTACTCCACCGAGTGC
>DASYKL010000075.1:0-4681 GCA_035995405.1 Chloroflexota bacterium | reverse complement strand
GTCGTGTCATCGGTGAAGCGATTGCTGCTGAGCCCGACCTGGAGCTCGCCGGGACGGCTATCAACGGCCTGGATGCGCTGCTGAAGGTTGAGCAACTGAAACCAGACGTCCTGACGCTCGACGTCGAAATGCCTGAGATGGACGGTCTCACGGCGCTGCGACATCTGATGGCGCGCTACCCACGACCGGTGATCATGGTGTCCAGCGTCACACAGGCGGGCGCTGTCGCCACGATCCGCGCGCTGAACATCGGCGCCGTGGATTTCGTGACCAAGCCGTCGGGCTCGATCTCGCTCGATTTTCACCGCGTCCGGGCTGAGCTCGTGCAGAAGATTCGTGTTGCGGCAACCGCGCGCGTGACTGGTGGGTCATCGGTTGTCGCGCGGCGGATCGAGCCGAGCAGTCACGCGCCGCGACCACGGCAAGCACCAGCCGCAATCGCTGGCCGCTTCGACCGGTTGGTCGTCATCGGCTCATCGACAGGTGGACCGCGCGCTCTGGGCACTCTCGTGCCTGACCTGCGCAACGACGGTCACACCGCCTACCTGATCGTCCAACATATGCCAGCTGGGTTTACCAGGTCGCTTGCGGAACGGCTTGACTCGCTCTCAGAGCTGTCGGTGCGCGAAGCGCAACAAGGTGATCGACTCGCGCCAGGCGTGGCTCTGGTTGCGCCCGGCGACTTCCACCTCCGCGTGACCAGCAGCGGCGCGATTGAGCTCGACCAGAGCGAGCGGCTACACGGTGTGCGACCGTCGGTCGATATCACGCTCAGCTCTGTGGCCCAGTACTTCGGCCGCTTGACGGTAACCAGCATTCTGACCGGCATGGGCGTCGATGGCGCCGCGGGTGCGGTGGCAATCCACGCGGCTGGCGGTTACGTGCTGGCCGAGGACGAATCGACCTGCGTCGTCTATGGCATGCCGCGCGCAGTTGTCGAAAAAGGGGTTGCCGATCGGCTCGTGCCGCTCGATCGCATGGCTGATGCGGTGAGCGACGCGCTGGCGATGCGTCCTGTCGCTGGGGTGCGCTCTTGATCGCCGCCGAAGCTGGGGTGCCGGCGGAGTTCGAAACGTTCCGTCGCCGCGCCTTCCAGATCACTGGCCTCGACCTGACGTCTTACAAGGCGCCGCAGATGCATCGTCGCTTGACGGCGCTCCTGGGTCGACTCCACATCGCCACGTTCGATGAATACGCCCGCGTGCTGGAGAAGGATGCGACTCGCCGCCAGGAATTCAAAGACTACGTCACTATCAACGTATCCGAGTTCTTCCGCGACAGCGATCGGTTTGGCGATCTCGAACGACGAGTTCTGCCCGACCTGCTGCGCGGCGTCAGCGGGCTCAAAATCTGGAGCGCTGGCTGCTCCATCGGCGCAGAGCCCTATTCGCTGGCGATCTTGCTGCACGAGCAAGCGCCCAATCGCATGCATTCGATCCTGGCGACGGATGTCGATCAGACCATCCTGGATCGAGCCCGAGCGGGCACGGGCTATCTGGCCTCGGACATCCGCAACGTCGGTGCGGAGCGCACGCGGCGGTGGTTCACGCCGCAGCCTGATGGCCTGTACAGCGTGGGCGCAGCGCCGCGAACCATGATTCGCTTCATGAAGCACGACCTCATCAGCGATGCCTATCCCCGCGGGGCCTTCGACCTGGTGGCGTGTCGCAACGTGGTTATTTACTTCACGGAAGAGGCCAAGGAACGTATCTACCAGGGCTTCGTCAACTCGCTGCGACCAGGCGGAGTCCTGTTTCTGGGTGGTACCGAGGCCATCATGCGTCCGCAGAGCCTGGGGCTCACCGTGATGGGTCCCGGTTTTTACCGCAAAGATGCTGATGGGAAGTCCCGATGCTGAGCATTGTCCCGAAAGCACCGCTGCCAGAGACGCCTGAGCAGATGGTGAGCTTCGCGCCTGAGCTGGAGGCTCTGCCAGTGGTAGCCCAGCGCGTTCTGGCCATCCTGCGGGACGAACGCACCACACTCGACATGATCGCCAACCAGCTTGGTACGGACCAGGCGCTGGCGTCGGCGGTGCTGCGCTATGCCAATAGTGCCCGGGCGATGCCGAATCGGCGGATCGCCAATCTGCGCCAGGCGGTGACGCGAATCGGCCAGCGCGCCCTCAGCGAGGTCCTTCTGCGTGCGTGTGCCGGACCGATGCTCGATCGTGGCTTGCCACCGTATGCCCTGCCGCGGCGCGTCGCCTGGCGCCACGCAGCCACGGCATCGGTCGCGGCGCGGCAGCTGGCGGGGATGCTCAAGATCGCTGAAGCCGAAGAGGCCAGTGTCGCGGGATTGCTGCACGACGTGGGCAAGATGGTGCTGACGTCGGTGGTACCTGAAGCCGCGGCAGAAGCCGTTTCCATTGCGCGCAGTCGGCGCCTGCTCGTCTGGCAGGCCGAGGTTGAAGTGCTGGGCTTCCATCACGGTGCGGTTGGCGCCGCACTCTTGCGCTCGTGGGGTCTGCCAGAGGTGGTGAGCGAAGCGGTGGCACACCACCACGAGCCGGAGCGAACGAGCAATAAATTGGCCGGGGTGCTCTACCTGGCAGATGCGGCCGCCCATGCCGTCGGCGCAGTTGGAGGCGGAGGTGCTTGTGCGCAGCCTGAGTGGGTGCCGGACTTGGCTGAGGCGCTCGGCGCGACCCCAGCCCAATGCCAGCAGTTCATGGACGAGCTGCAATGTGTCGAAGAAGGTGGTATGTAGCGATGAAGGTCGAATTCGTCAACCCGTTTATCCAGGCGGCCAGCGACGTGCTGGATTCAGAGCTTGGTGGCGAGTCGCAGCGTGGCCCGGTGCGCCTGGAGCGCTCGTCGGTGACGAGTGACGAGGTGACAACGCTGGTCGGCGTGACCGGCGGGGTGACTGGTCTGGTCATGATCTCGATGAGCCAGGCCACGGCCCTCGGGTTGGTCTCGCGCATACTCGGCCAGGACTGTCAGGAGTTTGATGCGCTGGCCCAGAGTGGTATTGGCGAGCTCGGCAACGTGATCACCGGCCGTGCTGCCGTGCTGCTGTCCGAGGCTGGCTACCCGTCTAACATCACGCCGCCTGCTCTGGTAGTTGGCAAGGGCACGATGATCACGACGCTGGATTTGAACCAATTGATCTGTCCCTTGCAGACCGAGGTTGGTCCGCTCGAGATACAGGTCATCCTCAAGTCAGCTGCCTGAAAACCGATAGTCCGCCGCTGTCGGGACCTTTAGCCGCGTCAGGCGGGACCTAGTACCCGTGGGTCAACCGTCCCGTTCACGCAAGAATCCGCAAACCAATGGATTGGAAATAAGCGGTGATTTACGTGACGCGCCTGGACGGCTCGCAACTTGTCGTGAACGCCGACCTCATCGAGACGGTCGAGCACACGGCGGATACCGTCATCACACTTCTTGACGGCAAGAAGCTCGTCGTCAAGACGTTGGTCGACGACGTCGTCGAACGCGTCATCGGCTACCGTCAGCTGATCGCGCGCGGGCCGCTGCGGATGGTCGAAAGCCCGCCTCTGGGATCAGCCGTCGCGATGATCAACGGCAACGCCGCGCTTACCCAGCCGACTCCGATTCGGCCGCGGGAGAACAGCTGACATGGACCGCGGGACAGCAATTGGTCTCGGCGTTGCGCTCGTCGCGATCCTCGGCGCGGCCGTCGTCGAAGCCGGCTCAATCGGCATTTTGTTTGCGCTGATCAACCTCCCTTCAGCGATGATCGTGTTCGGTGGGACGATCGGCACGATTCTCGTCGCTTTTCCTCTAGAGCGAGTCACAAAGCTCGGCAAAGTGCTCGGTGTGGCATTCCGAGAACAAGCCACATCGCACCGCGACCTGGTCAACCTGTTCGTTCGGCTTGCCGAACGTGCTCGCCGTGAAGGTCTGCTGGCGCTCGAAACTGAAGCCCAAACGATCGAGGACCACTCGATTCAGAAGGGTGTGCTGCTGGTCGTTGACGGCACCGATCCCGAGCTTGTGCGCGAGATCATGGAGGCGGACGTCGCGGCGATGTCCGAGCGGCATGAAGGCAATTTCGCCATGTTCGCCGCGGCGGGTGGCTTTGCCCCAACCATGGGCATCATCGGCACCGTCATGGGTCTGGTCAACGTGCTCAGTCATCTCGACAAGCCCGACGAGCTGGGCAAGAGCATCGCTACCGCGTTCATCGCCACGCTATACGGCGTGCTCAGCGCGAACGTGTTCTGGCTGCCGATTGGCGAGCGGCTGAAGCAGCGCAACAACGAGGAAGTCGCCCGCCGCACCCTGGCAGTCGAAGGCGTCCTGGCAGTGCAGGCAGGCGATAACCCGCGGGTAGTCCGCGAGAAGCTCGAAGCGTTCCTACCGATGGCTCTGCGCGGCGACGAGGCGGCTGTCGAAGAGGCGGCCGCGGGCGCCGAAACACCCGCGAAGCAGGCCGCATGAGCAAAAGGCGGCACAAGGGCGCACACGACGGCGGTCACGAGAACGCCGAACGCTGGCTGCTGACCTACGCCGACCTGATCACGCTGCTCATGGTCTTTTTCGTCGTGCTGTACTCGATGTCGCAAGCCGATTCGACGAAGTTCAAGCGCATCAGCGCCGCCTTGCAGCAAGCCTTCAACGTGGACGTGCTGCAGGGCCAGACCCTCACATCGATCAGCGATGGCGCCGCGACAGCGCCGCCTCCCGTCGACGACCTGATCAGCGCCACGGAC
>DASYKL010000074.1:0-8890 GCA_035995405.1 Chloroflexota bacterium | reverse complement strand
GCTCTTGGTGTACCGGCGGCGATTCTGTTCGCCGGTGACCCATTCGCCCGTGCCAGCCAGGGCGTTCGCTTCTGGTTCGGCATGTTGCCGGTGCCATATCTGGCGTACCTGTTCGGCAGCCAGCAAGGCGCGGCGACGTTGGCTTACGAAGGACGCAACATCGCCCTGCTGCGAGCTGCGCCCGTCAGCATGACGCGCCTGCTCGGGGCAAAGGTACTGGGCGGATTGGTCCTCGTCATGTCGGTGACGTGGCTGGCAACGCTGGGCTTGGCCATCAACCACGGCGGCGATCTGTTGCAGATTGGCGCCGCACTCCTGGCGGCAACCTGGTTGGCGGTCGGTGCGACGGTCGCTGCCATCACCGGCGCCGCGCTCACAGCCGATTTCGAAGCAGACAATCCACAGCGCCGTGTTGGATGCCTGGGTACCGTCATTACGTCGGGGTTGTCGCTGTTCTTCTTTGTCAGCAATACCGCGCTGGTGGCGTGGTGGGTCGGGCGAAGCGTGCTGACCATGCCGAGGCCGTGGCTCGGTTGGCTGCCGTTCGTCGATGTCGGGCTACCGCTGGTTGCGTTGCTCTCCGTTGCGGCGCTGCTGTTCGCCACTCGCCTGGGGATGCGGCGCCTCGTCGGCTGGGAGCTGAGCTAGCGGCTCTGGTGCTGCATCGTCCGCCTGCCACAACTGGCGCATCTCATCCGATCGAGCCAGCAATTCCTCGAGCGTGCCGCGATCGTGAAGCTGGCCGTCCTTGAGCAGCAGGATCTGGTCGGCGCGGCGCAGCGCCACCTTGCGATGCGATACCGCCAGGCAGGTCAGGTCGGTCCGTCCCAGGAGTCGCTCCCACAACAGGCGTTCGGTCTCTACATCAAGTGCGCTCGACAGATCGTCGACCACCAGCAATTCGGCCTGTCGCGCAAACATGCGCGCCGCCGCCACACGCTGCACCTGACCCCCGGAGAGTTTCGCACCGCGCGGTCCAACCAGCGTGTCCAGACCGTCTTCCAGCTCTGGCAGGTCGCGTTCGAGGACCGCCGCGCGAATGACCTGGGCCAGATCCAGCGTGTTTTCGGAGACGCCGAGCAGGATGTTGTCGCGGACCGATTCGCTCACCAGCCGTGGTGATTGCGGTGTGTACGCGCTGCGCGGCGGCACGAAGTGGAGCGCTGCATCGACCACCACGCGGCCGTTCCAACGGACCACACCGGACTGCAGCGGCAGCAAACCTAGCAGTACCCGCAGCAAAGTAGTTTTGCCTGCGCCGATGCGGCCGGTCACGACAGTGAACGACCCCCGTCGCAGCCTGAAGCCAATGTCGGCGATGCCGCGCGCGGAGTCCGGAAAGACGTAGCACAGGCATTGCGCCTCCAACTCCACGAGCGGCTCTGTCAAAGTTGCGCCCGGCTGACCTGCCAGCGGTGGCAATGGACCGCGCAGAAACAACGGGGCGTGTACGAACAGCGCTTCTGGCGGCACGCCTGGCAGGAGCGCTGTCAGCCGCTGGATCGACACATCCATCTGTCGGATATTCGTCGTGAATTGGCCGAACAAGCTGGCGATTTGTGTCAGCCAACTGATAAATGACACGAACAACGCGAAATCACCGACCGTAAACGTGCCTGCGGCCATCGACCGCGCCGCCAGGAGAAGCAATACGCCGGTGCCAAGATTAGCGACGTTGATCGAGGCAGACGTCACCGCCTGACTGAAGACGCGATCGACGAGCGTCGCTCGTCGTCGAGCTTCGTTCACCTGCCGCAAATGGGCCACCACCCGTTCTTCCGCGTTCGCCATTTTGATGGTCGTGGCAGCGGAGAAGACTTCGCCGAGCAAACCAGTGACGTTGCCGATCGATTGCTGAGCGGTGTGGCGGAAGGCCCTGATGCGCGCGTTCGCGAGGCGCAGAATGATCATCACCGCGACCAGCGGCACGACCACGGCCGTCGTCAATGTGACATCGATCCGCAGCAGTGCGCCAACTGCGAACGAGGCGACGACAAGTTGGCCAATCGGGTCCAGCACCCACGTCAAACCGAGGCCGACCGCTTTAACGTCATCGCGAAAGCGGCTGATGGCCTCGCCGGTGGAGGCGGGCAATGGCTGTGCGCCGGGCTGGCGCAAGATATGGTCGAGCGCATTGCGCTGCAGCAATGCGGCGACAACCATTTGCAATCCGCGCTCCACGGCGACGCCGATGAGCTGCATCACGGCGCGCAGGATGGCGACGCCACACAACACCGCCAGTGGTACCCACAGGTCGAAGCCGACGGTTGCGCCACCGGTCAGTCGATCGATAAAGTCGCGAATGACAATGCCGGGTACGAGCGGAAAGACGTAGAAGACGCCGCTCGCCAGGAGACCACTCGAGATGTACAGCCACGGCTTGAAGCGGGCCATGGCCGCGATTGCTCGCCAGGTGCTCATGCCAGCAAGTCCTGCCCGCCTGTGCTGAGCAGCGCCGAGAGCGCTGAGCGCGGATCGGCCGCCAGATCTGCGCGGCGGCCCCACTCGGCGACGCCCTGGCGGTCGAGGATCAGGACCTGCTCAACGCGCTCCAGCGTCGCCAGGCGATGGGCGATGACGATGCCGGTCCGCCCCTCGAGCAAGCGGTCGATAGCCTGCTCGATACGCCGTTCGGTAGCCGGATCGAGGCGTGACGACGCTTCGTCGAGGATGACCAGGCCTGGCTCGCGCAAAAAGACCCGCGCAAAGGCCAGCAGCTGCGCCTCGCCAGCCGACATACCGGCTCCATCCGCGGCCAGGCGGCTGTCCAGACCAGCCGGCAAACGAGCCAGCCACTCGTCCAGCCCCAGCTCCGCCAGCACAGTCAGCATGCGCGCGTCTGACACACGCGTGTCAAAGAGCGACAGGTTGTCACGGACCGACGCATGAAACAGTTGGATCTCCTGCGTCACCATGCCTACTCTGTCGCGCAAACTGGTCAGCGCCACCGTGCGCAGGTCGCGGCCGCCCAGACGAATCACCCCGATGGACGGGTCGTACAGGCGCAGCAACAGCCTGGCGACCGTGCTCTTGCCAATGCCCGTTCGACCGAGGACGCCCAACGTTTGGCCTGCTGCGAGGTGGAGCGACAGGTCGCGGAGCACCGGGTCCTCGGCCACGTAGCCGAACCAGACATGCTCGAGGTCGACGCTCAGCCCGCCGGAGGGTAGCTCGTGAGACCCGTCGATCAGTGACCCGCGCTCGCCGAGTAGCCGCCGCACGCGACGCAGCCCCGCGTTGGCGACCTGCAAGTCTTGCATCTGGCGGGTGATCTGCTCGATCGGTCGGGTGAGTACCTGGGTGTAGGCGAAGATCAGGTAGACGCTGCCGAGCGTGATCGTGCCCGAGAGGTACAGATAGCCGCCGACCGCGATCGACAACGCCCCGCCAATAGTCAGCAGCGCGCCCGCGGACTGTATGCCGATGCTGCCCACGACGATGGCCAACAGGTCTTTGCCAATCACCCGCCGCGACCGCTCGTAAAAACCGCGCATCACGTACGCCGTTGCGCCACTGGCGCGAATGTCTTCGGTGCCCGAAAGCCGTTCTTCGAGAAAACCGAAGAACTCGGCGCTGGCCTGCCGTGCGGCTGCCCAACGCGGGACCGACACACGGTGCAGGCGATCCATCGTCAGCAAGCCGAGCAACACGACTCCTGCGAGCGCCGCTCCGACTCGCCAGTCGATCTGGACCAGTAACGCGATGAGGCCAATTATCAGTAGGCAGTTGCCGACCACGTGGATGACGAAGCGGGCGAAGAAGTTGGCCAGCAGGCCAACGTCGCCGTCGACGCGCTCGATCAGCTCACCGGGCGAATGTGTGGTGAAGAAATCAGGATCGAGCCGCAGGCAATGGAGCGTCAGGTCGGCGCGCAATGCGTTGGTCGCCGTGAGGCCGACGTTCTCGGCGACGTATGTCTCGGCGACCGAGGCAATCTGAGTGACCAGCGCAACGACGAGAAAGACAATGGCGATGGTGACCAGCCGATCCATCGTCGAGCCCTGCGTGGCCGAGTCGATGAAAGCCCGCAGGATCTGTGGGTTGCTGAGCTCGAGGCCGACGGTGGCCAGCATCAGCGCGCCGAGAATCAGTGCACGCTGCAATTGCGGCCGCAGGTAGTGGGCTAGCAGAGTCCAGGCTGTCGGCTGGGCAGACCGTTCGGCCCACGGTTGGGCAGCGGGTGTGCGCACGCGTTCGGCGCACTGTAGCAGCGCGGCTCAGGCGGCGCGTGCGTGCTCCACACGAGCGAAGTTCAACAAACGGACCGCATCGATGTCAGAGCGGATCGGTGTCGGATCACACTGGTCGGTGTAGAACCGAGCAACCACCGCCGCCCGATAGATCGCCAGCCTGGCGAGCTCGCGGCCATTGAAGAAGTAGGTCGAGGATTGGTTGCGCAGCGTGGGTTGGGCGTTCATGGGTTGGTCTCCAGTGAGGCTTCTGTTGCCATTTACGCACGGTTGGGATCGCCTCACAGTGAAGCGGCGCACCTATACCCTGTGAGCTGGCTCACAATTGGCTCTAGGGGAGGCGCTCGATGACCCGGTTCTTGAAGCTTGGCTGGCCAGCTGGCCTGATCGGTGTGGCTGTGTTGCTAGCCAGCTGCGCGTCGCCGTCGAGCGCGCCAACCGCGACACAGGCGCCTGCCACGGCCAAGCCGACGGTCGCCTCGGCCGCTGCCGGGGCCAGCTCGCAGGCGTACCAGCCGACACCGTTGAGCCCGCCCGTCAAGATCAGCGTCGGCGTCCTGGGCAGTAGCTCGGACGGTGGCATCTTCATTGCCAACGACCGCGGTTACTTCAAGGACGAGGGCATCGACCTGGATGTCCAGCGCTTTCAAAGCCTGGTAGACATGGTCGCGCCGCTCACCGGCGGTCAGCTGCAGATCGCGGCGGGCGGTCTGGCGGCCAGCCTCTACAACGCGTCCGACCGTGGCATCTCGTTGCGCATCGTCGCTGATAAAGGTCAGGCGCCGAGCGCGGAGTGGGACTTCGCCGCGTTGGTCATCCGCAAAGACCTGATCGACTCGGGCAAAGTGAAGGACTACAAGGACCTCAAGGGGTTGACACTCGTGACCAGCGGTCGCGGCAATTCGCCTGAGGTGGCGCTGGCGACGGCGCTCAAAAAAGGTGGTCTGGCGCTTGCCGATGTGAACTACACCCAGATGGGTTTTCCAGACATGGTCACCGCACTGGGCAGCAAAGGCATCGACGGGGGGATCTTGATCGAGCCGTTCGTGTCGCGGACGGTGAGCGAAGGCACTGGCGTGCGCTGGAAAGGCAACGTCGAGATCTTCGGCGGCAACGAACAGATTGCGGCCATTGTGTATGGCGAACAATTCGCCATGAAGCCGGACGTTGCGCAGCATTGGATGAACGCCTATATCCGCGGCGTACGGGACTACAACGACGCGTTTGGTCCGAAAAAGAAGGGCTTCGACGACGTGGTTAATCTCCTGGTAGCGCAGACGACGGTCAAGGATCCCAAGATCTTTGCCCAGATGAAGCCAGCCGGCCTCGATCCCGACGGCAGGCTGGACCTCCAAAGCATGAAGGCCGACCTGGCCTACTACGTCGAGTCCGGTCAGACGAAAACAGGCACGGACCTGAGCAAGCTGATCGACACAAGTTTTCAGGAAGCCTCAGTCAAAGCCCTGGGCCCATACACGCCTTAAGGGTTGTAATCCTTCGCCGCCTGCGTCGCCCTACACTCGGCAGACGTAGATGACCCTCGGCGCACCGAAACCCAACGTTCTTGTCGTAGATGACGAGCCCATCGTCGTCGAAGTGGTCGGCCGCTACTTGCGGCGCGATGGCTTCGCCGTTACCACCGCATCCAACGGGCCCGAGGGACTCAAGGCTGGGCTCAGCACCGACGCCCCACCCCAGGTCATCGTGCTGGACGTCATGCTCCCTGGTCTCGACGGCCTCGAGGTCTGTCGGCGGCTCCGACAGGAGCACGTCACCGTCCCCATCATCCTGCTGACCGCCCGTGGCGAAGAAGCGGACCGGATTGGTGGCCTTGGTATCGGCGCCGACGACTACGTTGTCAAACCCTTCAGCCCCGGCGAGCTGGTAGCTCGCGTCAAGGCGCAGCTCCGCAGAGTCAAGCTCGACACACAGCCCGAAGACGGCCACCTGCGCGGCGGCGAGCTCGAGCTCGATGCCCTCAACCGGACCCTCAAAGTCCGTGGCCAACCGACCACCTTGACGGCCAAAGAGTTCGACCTGCTGCAGTATCTCATGCGCCACCCGGGCGAAGTCTTCAGCCGCGACGAGCTGCTCGACGCCGTCTGGGACCAGAGCTTCGCCGGCGGCCCCGCCACGGTGACGGTCCACATCCGTCGACTGCGCGAAAAAGTCGAGCGCGACCCGAGTCGACCGACGCATCTGAAAGTCGTCTGGGGCACCGGCTACAAGTTCGAGTTCAAAACGTCAGTGTGAGACCGTGAGGCTGGCGAAACCGCCGCTGCTGGTCGGCGGTACGCTGCTGCTGGCCATCGTCGCGGTCCTGGTCGTCGCCGAACGCATGATGGGCGCGCCGCCCCACGACCTCGAGCTGCTGGCGCTGTTCCTCACCGCCTCTGGCGTGATCTCGCTCGTGCTCGGTGGACTCGTTATCTACTGGCTGGGCGCGCGCGTCGGCAGCGTTCGGCTGCGCCTGGTCCTGGCGTACAGCGTCGGCCTGCTGGTCGCGATCGTCAATGTCCTGCTGACGTCCGCACTCATGTTTTTCAACACCCACGACCTGACATTGCTGGTCCTGCTGCTCGCGTTCGCCGCCGTCATCTCCATTGCCTTTGCCTCTGCGATCGGCGGTGTGCTGATGGGCCAGCTCAGCACGTTATCGCACGCAGCTGGTCGTCTGGCAGAGGGCGACCTGTCGGTGCGTGTCGGCGGCCACGGCGCAGACGAAATCGGCCGCCTGGCAGCCGCCTTTGATGACATGGCCGCACAGTTGGAGCAAGCGTTTGCCCGCGAACGGAGTCTCGAAGCCAGTCGGCGGGAGCTGATCACCGCGGTGTCCCACGACCTGCGCACGCCCCTGGCTACGACGCGAGCCATGGTTGAGGCACTCGCCGACGGCGTGGTGACGGACAAGGAAGACGTTCAGCGCTACCTCGGGCTGGTCCTCGGTGAGACGCGGCACTTGAGTCGCTTGATCGACGACCTGTTCGAGCTGAGCCAGATTGACAGCGGCGCCCTGCGGCTGCGGCGACTGCCAATTGACGTCGGCGAGCTGGTTTCCGAAACGGTGGCCGCCTATCGTGCGCCAGCCGCCGAGCACGACATCACCCTGGGCGAAACACTCAATACCGGTGCGACGACACGCATCGAAGCTGATCCAGAGCGGCTACAGCGAGTGTTGCGGAACTTGCTGGATAACGCGCTGCGCCATACGCCACCAGGTGGAACGATCCACGTCACTGCCGCGACGCGCGCGGAGGATGTCCGCGTCACCGTAAGCGATAGCGGTCCAGGCGTAGGCAGCGACGAACTGGAGCGAATCTTCGACCGCTTCTACCGCGGCGAACCGTCGCGGCGCCGCAACGACCAGGCCGCCACGGTCTCCGGCGCCGGCCTTGGCCTGGCCATAGCCAGGGGCCTGATCCAGGCCCACAAAGGCCAAATCTGGGCCGAAAAGTCACCCCTGGGCGGCATCAGCGTCCAGATCACCCTCCCTTTGTGAGTTTGCCAAGGAGTTCGTCGACCGCGCCTTCAGCCAGAGCTCGCATCTCCGCATCCGAGCGGTCCTGAATCGGATGGGCCACGAATACCCGCTCTGCACTCGTAAACCCCAGCGCCCGTGCCTGTGTCTCTGCCGCTTCCACAAACACGGCAGAAGCCACAAACACGGAAGGGATTCCCCGCGCTTCGAAGTCCGTGATGTCGTGCACACTGCACGACGTACACGAGCCTCAATCAGCTAACGCTTCGATCACCACCTGACACCGCGCGGCGATCTCGCGGCGTAAATCCATCGGCGCAGGTTTGGCGTACGTCGGTTTACGAAAGCGTTCAACGTCCAGCCCGCGAGCTCGTAACAACGACTCCAGCTCATCGAGAAAGACATTGCCGCGTGGCTTCGAGATATCCAGCAAGCCAACCGTTACCCCATCCAGCGTCTGCGGTCGGGGTGCAGGCGACCGTTCCGCCGCCGAACGTTCATTCGTCGGGTCGAGCAACAATCGTGTACTCATGCCAGTACCTCGCACGTCACGGGTTGGCTGCCGCCAGGCCCACCGGACCAGCCACCAACAATTGCTGAGAACATGCCGGCCTGCCCGCCAGCCTGGGTAATAAGTAGCCCGTCTTCCCTGAATTTGCTCATAGGTCCGCTGATTTGCTCCGGTAAAAACCCTTCCGCGCAGCCATCCACATCACGCAGCAGCTCGTCTACCGGAATCATGAGGAGCTCCGTCAGCCGCGAGCGCAAGCGAGCCTTGCTCCAGCCGGCTTCGCGAAATGTCCGGGCATGCTCCGGACAGACGACTAGCAGTGCATCCCATCGTCCAGCAAGCTTTGGATGCGCCACTGTTCGCAAGCACAGCGCGAACGATCTGGCCAATGACTCCGGATCGCGAGACAACTGGTCGACCACACCTCGCACGCCTTCGCCCGCGAAGACGGTTACCGCGCTCCTTCCGGCAGGTATACCGCGTTCCACCGCCAACGATTCCCACGGCGAGCCCAGGTCATCCTCCGCGAAACAGAACGTGTATTTACCGGGATTGCCGAGCGTCGAGCGATCGACGCCGCCTGGTCGCCCACCGCCGACATTGCGAATAACCAGCTGCAACGCCCGGCCGATGGTTGCGTTCGCCCGATTCCCCTGGCCCAGCGCGTTCAGCCCCCAGTTCATCCCAATGTCGCGTGCAACCGGCCCGTTG
>DASYKL010000073.1:0-12710 GCA_035995405.1 Chloroflexota bacterium | reverse complement strand
GCGAACGGCAGGTTAGCTGTCTCAGAAAACCAGCCTCGTACGCGTCGGTCGCGACGCTGATTGTGTTACCTGTTCGGCCTGCACAACGTGCAACACGGCGTTGATCAACGCCAGGTGCGTGAATGCTTGTGGGTAGTTGCCGAGATGTCGCCCGCTACTCGGCTCGATCTCTTCGCCAAACAGCCCCAGCGGACTGGCGAAATTCAGCATCCGCTCGCAGAGCTGCCGCGCGCGGCGGTGCTCGCCGATCTCAGACAACGCCGAGACCAGCCAGAACGAACACATAGCGAACGCCCCTTCTGCCCCGCTCAAGCCGTCATCAGTGGTCTCCACGCGGTAGCGCAGGACGAGCCCATCCACCGTCAACTCTTCGGCAATCGCCAGCACGGTGGCTCGAATGCGCGGGTCTTCTGGCGGCAGGAAACGCAGCAAGACCATCAGCAGGACCGATGCATCCAGCGCCGTCGTGCCGTAGTGCTGGACGAAGACGCCGCGCTCGTCCACGCCGTGCGCGCAGATGTCGGCGTGGATCTCTTCAGCCGCGGCCTGCCACCGTCGGGCAATTTCGAGGTCGCCGCGCAAGCGCGCCAGCCGCGCGCCGCGGTCGACCGCGACCCAGCACATCAGCTTGGACGACACGAAATGCATCGGCTCACCGCGCACTTCCCAGATGCCGCAGTCGGGTTCGCGCCAGTGATCCAGCGCCTGTTGGACCTGCCGTTGCAGGATCGGCCACCAGCGTTCCGGCAGGTGATCGCGCGACTCGGCATGTAAATACAGGGACTCGATCAGCGCGCCCCACACGTCGTGCTGCCGCTGCTTGTACGCTGCGTTGCCGACCCGAACCGGCCGTGCGCCGTCGTAGCCCGTCAGATGGTCGAGGGTGCGCTCGGTGAGATCGGCTTCACCGTCGATGCCATAGACAATCTGGAGCGACGGGTCGCGTTCGGCGATGTCGGCCAGGAAGTAGAAGTAGTCGTTGGCTTCCCAGTTGTAGCCGAGCGTGTACAGCGCCCACAGAGTCAGTGACGAGTCCCGAATCCAGTTGAAGCGGTAGTCCCAGTTGCGCTCGCCGTGGGGCGTCTCCGGCAGCGAAGTCGTTGGCGCAGCGACGATGGCGCCCGAATTGGCATACGTCAACCCTTTCAGGGTGAGCGCGCTGCGCTGCAGATAGTCCCGCCAGCGGTGGTCCGGAAACGTCCCTCGAGCCAGCCAGTGCTGCCAGTGGTGAGCTGTCCAGGTCATGCGGCTATAGGCATCGACATACGTCAGCGGCGGCTCGTGCGTACTCCATGACAGGGCGCAGAACCGCGTTTCACCTTCTTTAATGAGCGTTCTCGCCAGCGCATGCGAGCCCTCGAACCCGAGCCGCATATCGGTCGTCAAGCGCAAGGGCAGATCCACACCATCTGCGGTCGCCAGGCCCTGGTGATAGCCATGATCGGTAAATTGCCAATGCGGCCGGCGTTTGCCGTAGTCGAAGACGGGCTCGCAGTCGAGCACCAGTTGGACCTCGCCGTTGACGCAGCGCACGGTGCGGAGCAGGATGTGCTCCGCTTCGTAATCCGTCGGCGCGCGACGCTGTTCCTGGTCGAACGTCGCTTCGTGATGCCACGGGCCAATCAGCAAGGCGTCGCGGACGATGATCCAGCCACCACCACGGGCACCCCAGCTGGTCTCGAGGACATTGGTGCCCGGGAGATAGCGCCGCGCGGCCGGCACCGAAACATCCGCTGGACCGAGGCGAAAGCCGCCTGCGCCGCGATCGAGCATGGCGCCAAAGATGCTGGGCGAGTCGAACCGCGGCGCGCACAGCCATTCGACATTGCCACTGGAAGCCACGAGCGCAGTCGCTTCGCAGTCCGACAGGAAGGCGTAGTCGGCAATGGGTGGAAAAGGCGAAACGCCCGTCTCGTCGTCGTGGCCGAGCTCGTCGAGACGGGCCGCCGTATTGGGCGGAGGTTCCCACGGCCGGGCGCGGCCATTTGAGCTCGTGGCGGTCATCGTGCAGTGTTTCAGATGAGGTTGTAAGTGACCCGCTCGCCGGGTGCCACGTTCTATGTTCCAGCGAGACGGGCGACGAGTGGCGCCATCTGCTCCATGGCCGCACCTGGGACCACGAAATAGGACAGGTCGTACTGCTGCCTGTTGCGCTTGAGCTTGTCCTCGATGGCATCGACCGTCCCGACAAGCGCGCCCGGCATCGCCTCGATCACCTCGGGCGTCGTCTGCATCTGGCTCGCCAGCTGCGCATACGTCTCTGTTGGCCGATCGGTGATCCGCGGGATGACGAGACTGCTCAACTCCAACTGCGCATACCGCTTGCCCGCGGCGCTGCGGACGATGGCGATCTGCTCCTCAAAAGTCAGGCCGAGCGCCGGGTTACCCGCCGTACTCACACCGTGTGAGGGGCGGTCCGGGAAGTTGAGGATGTCCGCTTCCTGTGCCGCGAGGGTCAGCATGCGCTTGCCAGCGGCGCCGAGCAGCAGCGGCGGCCGCGGCTGCTGTACTGGCTTCGGCCACGCATCCAGGTCGTTGACGGCGTAGTGCTGCCCCTGGAAGCTGACGCGCTCGTCGGGCGCACCGAAAAACGCCTTGATGATCTGCACAGCCTCGGCCAACCTGGCGACCCGCGTGCCGGCCGGCTCGAACACCAACCCCGTCTTGGCGTAGTCCGCCGGATTCCAACCCGCACCGATGCCGAGCTCCAGACGCCCGTCGGTCAGGAGATCAACGGTCGCCGCCTCCTTGGCCGCCAGGGCTGGGTGCCTGAAGTCGTTATCGAGGACAAACGTCCCCACCCGTAGCCCCGCCACCGCCTCCGCCGCCGCCACGAGAGCCGCGAACGGCGCCAGCTGCCGCCCGAAGTGGTCCGGGACCAGCAAGGTTCCGTACCCCAGCTCAAACGCCTGCTTTGCGAGCTCCCGCCATTCCCGAGCCGCCCCCGCGCCATGGACCAGCAACCCAAAGCGAATCCGCCGCCCAGACGCGTGTCCGTTCAACGCCAAGCCGTCACCGGCGCTGTGTCACCGATTCCGCGTCGAACTCGGCCCTTTGGGCGGCTGTCGCATCCCACCAGTTCGCGTCGCGCGGCAAGAGAACGCCGCCGCTGCGTTGGCGGTAGAGCGTCGGCTCGTCAACCCCTGGTGGCGTAACACCATCTTCATACAAGGCACGAGCCGCCGAGATCATGCGTCGACGCGTACGGATGATCAGCGCATCCGTCGTCCCCAGGTGCTCGCTCTCGCGATCGAAGATCGGCCCCATGCTCTCGGTCACCGCCATGTCCTGCTGACGGATCCCTGGGATGCCCGTGTAGCTCTTCCCCGACCGCTGCAACGCACGATCGATCCGGTAGTCGTTGGCCGCGCTCTGGACCATGTTGAAGCGGCCGAACCAATCTGAGGTCGCAGGCATATACAGGGCATCAGGCCGCTTAGCAGGCCCGCCCGCCTCACTCCCGCGAGCGTAGTCCGGCAGCTCGTCAGGCTCCATCAGGCGCGCCCCGACCTCCCAGTGCAGCGTGTGCTCATCATCCATCGGCACATACGCCGCGAACCGCGTCTGCTGGCCCATCAAGCCCGCCGGGATCATGGCGTAGAACGGCATCAGCATGTGCGCGATGCGCCAGTAGTAGCGGTCCGCATCCGCCGGTCGCCACGCCCCATACGAGGTGCCATACGCCGTGTCCATGACCGCGAACCGCGGCGCCGGCGTCGACGCAATGTAGTAGTCGAACGTGCCAGGGACCGTGTCTTCCACGCGCGTCGCACCTGAGTGCAGGAACGCCTGATGGACCGTGTCCATCTCCCCTTCCCAGCCCTGCATCCAATTGCACGGGCGATGGATAATCGAAACGACCAGGTCGTCGCCGCCGAGCATGTTGGCTTCCAGGTCAGGTAACGGCGGAGGGACGGAGCGTGGGCCAAGGTATGCCCAGATGATCCCGTTGCGTTCGTTGGTGGGGTACCGGACGGCCTTGACCCTGGTGCGAAAATCCGACTCCGCGGGCTCGTTTGGCATGTCGACGCACTCGCCCTCGACACTGAATTTCCAGCCGTGGTAGACGCACCGCAAGCCGCTCTCCTCGTTGCGGCCAAAGAACAGCGAGGCGCCACGATGTGGGCAATGGTTTTGCAGCAAGCCCACCTCGCCCGACGAGGCCCGAAAGGCGATCAGATTTTCCCCGAGCAAGCGCACCCTGAGCGGCGCGCCGTCACGTTCAGGCAGCTCATCGGACCGAATGGCCGGCAGCCAGTACTGCCGCATGAGGTTGCCCATGGGCGTGGCGGGTCCGACGCGACACAGGTACTCGTTCTCAACCTGGCTCAGCATTGGCCCATCCTACGCCCCCTTGAAACCTTGACACACCCGTGCTAAGGTTGCAGTCGTGATGCAGGGTCTGACCATCCAGGAAGCCGCCGCGACCACCGGCTGGTCGGCCCGCATGTTGCGCTATCTCGAACGCGTCGGGCTGCTCGAGGCCAATCGTTCGCCAGGTGGCTACCGCGTGTACGGCGCCGCCGAGCTGCAGCGTTTGCGTACCTTGCGCGAGCTCCTTGGCCAACACGAGCTCGGCCTGTCCGACGTGGCGTTCGCCAAGCGTTTGCGCGACACTCCCGAGCTGGCGGACGCGGTCGCCGCTTGGCTCGACGCCCGACCCCACCGACCTCAGACCGTCGCATCCCCAGATTGGCTGCGCTTCGAGCAGGACAAATGTCGCCGACTGCTCGCCGATGCTGCCGCCGCCTAACGCGTTCCGCCTAAGGAGTCCAGATGACGATCGCTACCGCTAGCACGCCCATGAAGTCGAGCACCGAGTACAAGGTCGCCGACATTTCCCTGGCCGAATTCGGACGCAAGGAGATCAAGCTCGCCGAGCACGAGATGCCCGGCCTGATGTCGCTGCGCCGCGAGTTCGGCCCATCGCAGCCGCTCCAGGGCGCCCGCATCTCTGGGTCACTGCACATGACCATCCAGACGGCAGTGCTCATCGAGACGCTTGTCGCGCTCGGCGCGGAAGTCCGCTGGGCGTCGTGCAACATCTTCTCCACCCAGGACCATGCCGCCGCCGCCATCGCCGCCGCGGGTGTCCCGGTTTTCGCCTGGAAAGGCGAGACACTCGAGGAGTACTGGTGGTGCACCGAGCAGGCGCTGACCTGGCCAGACGCTGCTGGCCCGACCATGATCCTCGACGACGGCGGCGATGCGACCATGCTCGTCCTGCGCGGCTCCGAGTATGAAGCCGCCGGCAGCGTGCCGGACCCATCGACGGGTGAATCCGAAGAGTTCCGCGTCTTCCTGACGCTGCTGCAGCGCACGCTCAGCGAAGACAAGACACGCTGGAGCCGGGCTGCTGAAGGCATCATCGGCGTCTCCGAAGAGACCACCACCGGCGTCCATCGCCTGTACGACCTGCAGGCCAAGGGCAAGCTGCGTTTCCCTGCCATCAACGTCAACGATGCGGTCACGAAGAGCAAGTTCGACAACCTGTATGGCTGCCGCCACTCGCTGCTCGACGGCATCAACCGCGCGACAGACGTCATGATGGCGGGCAAGGTCGCCGTCATCTGCGGCTATGGCGACGTCGGCAAAGGCTGCGCGGCGTCCCTCCGCGGCCAGGGCGCACGCGTGGTCGTGACCGAGATCGACCCGATCTGTGCCCTCCAGGCGCTCATGGAAGGCTACGAGGTACGCACCGTCGAGGACGTGGTGGAGAGCGCTGACATCTTCATTACGGCGACCGGCAACCGCGACATCATCACCGCCGATCACATGAAGCGGATGAAGCACCAGGCCATCGTTGGCAACATTGGCCACTTCGACAACGAGATCGACATGGCTGGATTAGCCAGGACCCCCGGCATCCAGAAAGACACAATCAAGCCACAGGTCGATCAGTGGATCTTCCCGGACGGCAAAGTCATCATCATTCTCTCGGAGGGACGCTTGCTCAATCTGGGGAACGCCACCGGCCACCCCAGCTTCGTCATGTCGAACTCGTTCTCCAATCAGGTGCTGGCGCAAATCGAGCTGTTCACCAAGCACGCTGACTATGAGAACAAGGTCTACGTCCTGCCGAAGCACCTCGACGAGAAGATCGCCCGCCTGCACGTGGAAGCGCTGGGCGCCCACCTGACCGAGCTGCGGCCCGAGCAAGCCGAGTACGTCAACATCCCCGTTGAAGGGCCGTACAAGTCGGACCACTACCGCTACTAACGGGGAGCTGGGAGTTGGGAGTTGGGAGCTAGGCTTCCTGGGGTCTTACCCAGCATCGTCAGCCCGCTCGCGAGGACGCCTCGGCCACCGCCAGGCGTCCTCGCTTCGCGTTCCCGCCAGGCCCACTCCGGAGTTTCCAACGCGGGCGCAATCCCAGTCTTGCGCGCGCGTTCTTGGGCAGTAGCGTCCGATACCGTACAGTTCACCTGAATGTCCTGGCTTCATAAATCCATAGTGCTCACCGTCGTCCTCATTCCGTTCCTGGCCGCCGGTCTCGCCATCTGGCAGGTCTGGGAACGCTATGTGACCTGGCGCGATCTGGCACTCCTGTTCGCCTTGTACCTGCCGATTTCGATTGGCGTTACCGGTGGCTACCACCGCATGCTGACCCATCGCAGCTTTCGCGCTCACCCCGTCGTCCGTTTCATCCTGCTGGCCCTGGGCTCAATGGCAGTCGAAGGCGCGGCGATTACCTGGGCTGCCAATCACCTCAAGCATCACGCCTACGCCGACAAAGACGGTGACCCGCATAGCCCGGTCGAAGGTTTTCTCCACGCCCATCTGGGCTGGCTCTTCACCGGCGAGGACGCTGATCCACACCTCTACGGCCGCTACCTGCTCGACGATCCGCTCGTCGTGTTTATCAACCGCACGTTCTTCTTGTGGGTCGCCCTGAGCCTGCTGGTCCCGTTCGCCATCGGCGGCTGGGCAGGTTTGTTGTGGGGTGGTCTGGTGCGTATGTTCTTCGTCCACCACGTGACGTGGAGCGTCAACTCCGTCTGTCATACGTTCGGTTCAAAGCCGTATGCCACCGACGATCGCAGTCGCAATAACTGGGTCGTCGGCCTGCTCGGTATGGGCGAAGGGTTTCACAATGCCCACCATCGCTGGCCATCGGCGGCGATTCACGGTATGGACCGCTGGCAATTCGACGCGACCGCGTATCTCATCCAGACGCTCGAGAAGATCCGCCTGGTGACCGAGGTCCATCGCATTCCGCTCGAGACGCGACTGCGTGCCAGAGGTGTGCTCAGCCGCACGCCCCTTGGCGCCGCGGCGGACTGAGCCGGCCGCCGGTCAGGCGCCCGTCGTACGCCTGAGCCAGGACAACAGATCGCGCAACAGGTCGAGCGCCGGCTTCGGCAGCGATTCGTCGCGGGCCGCCGGCCGCTCCGCCCACTCGAGCGCCAACGTCAGCGGCAGCCACCAGACACCCCGTTCGGCGGTCGGTGCTTCCAACTGGCCGAGTGCGACGGACACCCGCCCCGCCAGGGGGATGCGGACGACCGGCCCGAGGTCCGGGTCGCCGCAGTGGGCCGCCGGTGTGGTGACCAGGTACTCACGACAGACCAGCGGTCGGTCTGCGTAGATCGAACACGACTCGTCCTCCAGAAATGGACACGCCACCCCCAGCCTCAAGTAATCGACGGCTAATGCCTGCCGTTCGCCGTCGCTCAGCTCAGCGGGCAACAGCAGCCGCTGCCGTAAGCCGGCTGAGTCAATCCGCTCGCCAGCCGCCGCAAAACGCGCGCGCACGGCACTCTGGCGTGGCTCGTCAAAGCCCTCCACGAGGTCGCCCAGCCGGCGCGCTTCCGGCTGCGAGATCGGCACGACCTGGCGACAGCACGCGCCACACCCTTTGCGGCAGGACACGGCCAGACCTGCCTGAACCACGCGCGTGACGCCCCGCTCGACCACCAGGTCGGTCAACTGTCGCGCCGCGTCGACAAGATCCCGCGGCCGCCCCTCGCCGTGCGGCAGATCCACGTTCGCGTCGAATCGCTCCCGCCCAAGCCAGAAGCCGATCCTCGCCAGCACCCGCTGCGCCACCACAGCCGAGAGTTGTACCGCCCCGTCGCACCTTGCACCCGGCCGGGAGTTCAATGCGTGACGGACGCATGAACAGCCTGGCCACCCGGACCATCCTCGGCTTCGCCCAACTGATCCTCGCCCTGGCCCTGGTCATCTTTGTCGCCGCCGGCACGCTCGACTTTTGGCAGGCCTGGCTGTACCTGGCCGTTTTCGCCATCTCGAGTGGGCTCATCACTATCTATCTCTGGCTACACGATCCGCACCTCCTGGAGCGGCGCGTGCGGGCCGGTCCCGTGGCTGAGCAGCAACGCAGCCAGCGCATCATTCAGCTCTGCGCCGCCGTGACATTTCTCGCCATTTTTGTGGTGTCCGGGTTGGACCACCGCTACGGCTGGTCGAGCGTGCCGCTGGCCGTGGTTATCCTCGGCGCTTGTCTGGTCACGCTCGGCTTCTACATCGTCCTGGTCGTCTTCAAGGAGAACACCTTCACGTCTGCGACCATCGAGGTCGCCGCCGATCAGACCGTCGTTTCGACAGGCCCGTACGCGTTGGTTCGCCATCCGATGTACAGCGGTGCGCTGGTGATGCTCGTCGGCACGCCGTTGACGTTGGGCTCGTGGTGGGGGCTGCTGCCGGTGCTCGTCATGGGCGTCGTCATCGTCTGGCGACTACTCGACGAAGAGCGACTCTTGGCCCGGACGCTGCGGGGCTACACCGATTATCGTCAGCAAGTGCGATTCCGCCTGGTGCCCTTTGTCTGGTGACTGACGCCCTGACCGGGCCGCCAATTACCTCGATTGACGAGCTGATCGAGCGGCTGGTCGCCATCGACGCCGCGTTGCCTCTGACTGACGGGCTGAGCTGCTTCAATCGCATGTATCTGCTGGTCACGCGCGCAGTCCAGCAGCGCGTCAGCAGTGGCGTCTTTGGCGATCCACTCTGGATGGCCGCGCTCGATGTCGTCTTAGGCAACCTGTACCTGGCTGCGATTCGCGCCTCGGTCCAGCAACCGGATCGGACGCCGCGAGCGTGGCTGGCCTTGCTGGAGCGACGCGCAGACACGCGCATCGCACCGCTGCAGTTCGCCCTGGCCGGCCTGAGCGCCCACATCAACCGCGACCTGCCGGTCGCCGTCGTCGCCACGTCGGAACAACTGCAAACAACGCTCGCCTCAGGAGCGCACCACGCTGATTACGACCAGGTCAACGCGGTTCTGGCCACCGTCGAGCCAGCCGTACGCCAGTCGTTTTCAGATGGGTTCCTGACGGCCGCCGACCATGTCGTGCCGGGCCTGCAAGATGTTGTCGCCAATTTCAACATGGTCAAGGCACGCGAAACGGCCTGGGCTAACGCCGAAACCTTGTGGCTCCTGAGCCGCATCTCGCAGCCTGCCGCGACCGATTTTCTGGACGGTTTGGATCACCTCGTCGGTTTCGCTGGTAGAGGCTTGTTGCTGCCGCTGCTGATCACGGCCCCCTAAGCTATGGGCTCAATGCAGTATCGAACTCTTGGCCGAACTGGCTGGCGCATCTCGTTGTTGGGTCTCGGGTCGGGCGGAGCCAGTCGCTTGGGCCAGGGTTATGACCTGCCCACCAGCGACAGCGTGCGACTCGTCCGACGTGCTCTCGATGCTGGTGTCAACTTCATCGACACTGCCCCGCAGTATGGCGAAAGTGAAGAACGCCTCGGCCACGCCTTACGCGACGTCCCGCGTGACCAGTACTACATCTGCACCAAGTTTCAGCCGCGACTTCGCGGCGGAGCGTATCGATCCGCAGCCGACCTGCGCGAGTCGATCCAACACAGCCTGCAGGCACTGCAGACCGACGTCCTGGATGTCCTGTACCTGCATGGCATCGGCCCCGACGTGTATCCCGAAGTTCTCGAGCGGTACCTGCCCGAGCTCATCGCAGCGCGCCAGGCAGGCTTGATTCGCCATATCGGTATCACCGAGCGATACCCCACTGACCACGATCACAGCATGCTCCAGCAAGCCATCCGCCATGGTCAGTTCGACGTGGTTATGGTGGGCTACAACCTGCTGTCGCCATCGGCGGTGACGACGATTCTGCCACTGGCGGCGGAGCACAATGTCGGGATTGTGGTGATGTGCGCCGTCCGCAAGGTGCTGGTCGATCCGACAGCCGTCGCCGCGTTCGTCCGTCAATGGGAGCGAGAAGGCTTGCTCACCCCCGGCACGGTTGAGCCAGATGCCGCACTCGATTGGCTGATCGACGATGACACTCCAGATGTCGCGGCGGCAGCGTACAAATTCGCCGCGGCGCCAGTCGAAGTCGGCTCGGTATTGACCGGCACCGCCAGCCTCGGCCACTTCGAAGACAATCTTGCCGCCGTCCTGGGCACACCGCTGCCGGCCGACAAGTTCCAGCGCGTCCTGGATGTCTTCGGACCAGTCCAGCGCAACGTCGAGCCGGCCGGCATCGGCCGCTGACACACGGCGGTGGAGATGCCCAGGCTGCCATCGACGGCCGACCAGTTCGGCGGTGTGATCGTCGCTTCAGACGGACTGCCGGCTGACCCCGCCACGTTTCAAGCCGCACTGCAGGAGTCCCTGAGCGCATGGCGTGGCGAAGGCAAAAAGCTCGTCTGGCTGGACCTCCCGCTCGATCGCGCTGCGCTGGTGCCGGTGGCTGCCGAAGCCGGGTTTTTCTTCCACCACGCCAACGAAGGCGACGTGATGATGGTCTGTCGGTTGGTCGACAGTGCATTTGTGCCAACCCACGCGACGCATTACATCGGCGTCGGTGGCGTGGTCATCAACGACCGCCAGGAATTACTCGTGGTCTGCGAACGGCACCGCCGGACGAGTCAGCCGTACTACAAATTGCCTGGCGGCGCGCTCCAGCCAGGCGAACACCTGGTGGACGCAGTTCTGCGCGAAGTACTCGAAGAAACGGGTGTTCAGGCTCGCTTCGAAGGCCTGGTGTGCTTCCGTCACTGGCACGGCTATCGCTATGGCAAATCGGACATCTACTTTGTGTGCCGCCTGTCGCCGCTCAGCGAAGACGTCACGATGCAAGCCGAAGAGATCGAAGAATGCTTCTGGATGCCTGTCCCAGAATATTTCGCGTCGGAGCAAGTCAGCGCGTTCAACAAACGTATCGTGCGGGCGACATTAGCCAGTCCGGGCGTCAGTCCGGAATGGATCGACGGCTACGCTGACCCGGCGCGCTATGAGTTTTTCATGCCAACCGATGTCCAGCAGACGAACTAGCACGCCGATCGCCGCCAACTTTAACTGCCCACCGTGACATGGAGCAGGAGCGGCGGCGCGGCGCTGGCCAGATGCTGCGGGCCGGTCTAGCTGTCCGTTCCTGGTCGTGGTAGCGCTGTAGTCCCTTCCAGGCGGACCGACTGCAACGCTCGTTCTTCGAGGCCCAGGTACTGCAGCATCGTCGGCGCGATCTGCTTCGTGCGGACCGCCGACGTAACCGTGCGACCGACTCCCGGCTCGTCAGTGTGGCCGTTGCGCGAACCGTCCACGACGATCAACGCGACGTGCGTATCGTCAGCCGTGAAGCCACCATGCTCCGCGACCTTCGCTTAGCTGCCGGTGTAAATAGTGCCGTGAATCGGCTCGACGATATCGATCGGCGACTGGCCGTGGTTGGCGCTGACGATCAGTTTGGTCGACTCCGACAGACCGCGCGCGTTGAGCTCGCCGACCATCGCGTGCAATGCACCGTCGACGTAGATCATCACCAGCTCCATCTGCGGTGTGAACTGCAGCGATCCCGGCAACTAGCCGCCGGGAACATAGCTCGGATCGCATTTGGGATGAACGCCCGCGTTGCGAGCGCATGACTTGATCGGATCGACCAGCTTCTCGCCGACGCTGACCGACTGGAAGTTCATGCCGAAAATCGCTGGCACGGGTGCCGTTTTGCTGCCGTAGGTGGTGCCGGTGCGCTGCAACTGAGCGAACAAAGAGAAGCGTGCATCGTGTCCCACGGTAACCAGGGCCCACGTTAGCGGTCAGTGAGAAATGGGTTAACAACGGCGGCTCAGCCGTGGCTCAGCCACGACGCCGCTGCAGCACCACCGCGACGACGTAGGCGAGTGAACCGACCGCCGCCAGCCAGTCGTACGGCGCGCCATTGTGGCCCTGCGCGATCTCAGCGGTGAATGCGCCAATGACTGCCAGGAGCACGACGACTCCCGACCACGCGGTCGCGGTCACATCCGGCCGGGCGACTGACGCGTCGCCTCGACCGCCGCGGCGCGACTCGCTCACCCCTGCCAGCAACAGGCCGGCGCCGAAGAGGACCAGCGCGCTGAACATAAAGAGCCCACTGTCCGGGTGGCCGCCCAGCGCGGCGGCGATGAACAGCACTATCCCCAGCACGACGCTGAACACCAGCCATGTCCAGCGCGAGTGCCGCACGCCAGCCAGTATGTCGGTTGTCGGGACGACTCAGGTTTGTTGCACAGCGCTCCGCTGGCGCCACAGCTCGAGCAAGGCGCGGGCGCCCAGGACCGCGTGCAGGTCGTCCGCATGAGCGGCGACGTGACTGACTTCGCACTCAAACCACTGACCGCCACGGCCACCACGGCGGGCCAGCAGATCATTCGCCGCGGCTAGCGCCGGATCCAGCTGCGGGGCATCGCACAGCCAGGCGCGCACGGCGCCACAAAACTGCTGAAAATCGTTCATCAGT
>DASYKL010000072.1:0-2163 GCA_035995405.1 Chloroflexota bacterium | reverse complement strand
CCCGCACGATCCACCTCACGTGGGACGCCCGCTACCTCTGGCTCGCCCTCCTCATCGTCGTCCTGGGTTGGCTCACCGTCGTACCGGTCATTCGCCTGGTGATCGGTTCGTTGACCGACCTCCAAACTGGTGAATACACGCTCGCCAATTACGCTCGCGTCTACAGCAGTCCGTCCACGTGGGACCTGCTGTTCAACTCGGTCGCGTTTGCGCTCGGCTCCTGTGTGGTGGCCTTCGTCATCGGCACCACCCTGGCCTGGATCATCGAGCGCACCGACACGCCCTTCCGTCGCATCTTCTACACCGTCGCGATCATTCCGATCATCGTCCCGGGGATCGTCACGACCATCGCCTGGCTCTTCCTGCTGAGCCCCCAAATCGGCTGGATCAATTCCATGGCTCGCGCCGCGTTCGGCCTGGAAGGTCCGCTGTTCAACGTCTACACCCTGCCCGGCATGATGTGGGTCGAAGGCCTCGGCGCTTCACCACTCGTATTCCTGTTGATGTCCGCGGCACTGAAGTCAATGGACCCATCCCTGGAAGAGTCCGCCAGCGTCAACGGCGCCAACTGGTTCGTCACACTGCGCCGTGTCACGCTGCCGCTGATGCTGCCGACCATCATCTCGGTGATGCTGATCGTCTTCGTCCGCGTGCTCGAAGGCTTCGAGGTGCCGGCGATCATCGGACTACCCGGTCGCATCCAGGTGCTCACCTCGAAGATCTATGTGGCTCTCTCGAAAACCCCGAAAGATGAAGGCACCGCCGGCGCACTGGCCACGCTGTTTATCGTCTTGAGCATCGCTGGCATCCTGCTGTACCGCCACCTGACGCGCCGCGCGGAGCGCTTCGCTACTGTCGGCGGCAAAGCGTATCGACCGCGTCAAATCCAGCTCGGCAAGCTGAAGTACGTCACGCTGGCCATCCTGCTCGCATACACAATTGTGATCATCATCTTGCCGCTCACGATCATGCTGTGGATGTCGTTTCAGCCATTCATCACCCCGCCAACTGTTGACGGTCTGGCGCGACTCACGCTGCGCAATTACCAGCGCATGCTGACTTTTCCCAACGTCGTCGATGCGACTCGTAACAGCCTCTTTCTGGCCATCGGTGCCGCCGCGATCAGCACGCTCTTTGCGGCCGTCGTAGCGTGGGTCTCGATCCGCTCGAAACTCGCCGGGAAAGCCATCGTCGACGTCCTCGCGTTTCTGCCGATTGCCATACCGGGGATTGTCATGGGCGCGGCGCTGGTCGCGATGTACATCTCGTTCCCGATCCCCATTTACGGCACGATCTGGGTCCTGCTGGTCGCGTACGCAACGCGCTTCTTTCCCTACGGCATGCGGTCGGCCAGCAGCTCGCTGCTGCAGCTGCGGCGTGAGCTGGAGGAGGCTGCCGAAGTGGCGGGCGCCAACTGGCTGACCCGCTTTCGCTTCATCGTCCTGCCGCTCCTCCGCCCAGGTTTGCTGGCAGGCGGAATCTACATTCTGATCGTGGCGATCAGGGAGCTCTCCAGCTCAGCCCTGCTGGCCTCACCGAAAGCCCCCGTCCTGGCCGTCCTGATATTGGAATTCCAGGAAGCAGGCAACTACGCGGCCGTCGCCGCACTGAGCGTCCTGCTTGTCGTCGCCCTGGCCGCGCTGGTCACTGTCCTGCAGATCGTCGGCGGTAAGATCGGCGTCCAGACCCACTAGCTCCGGCTCAGACCCCGCGCGCGCCCAACGTCCCTGGACCCTCGGCCGACGTACACCACGGCACCAGCCCATTCATGCGGCACGTTGCCCCGTTCGCTGCCAGCTCCGCCTCGAACGTCTCGTGGATCGACCGCTCTTCGTCCTCGTACTCCATCTGGTGCCCGCCCGCTTTCACGCTGACGTCAGCCTTGTCAACGCCGTTCTGCGTCTGCTCATTCTGGCTATACCGTCGCCCCTGAAACTTGAGCGCCAGATAACTCGCCGGCTGCGCACCCGTATTGAAGTGTTGGTGAAACCAGTCGTTGGGCGGAACCACAACGCTGTTCGGTTTCCAATCGCAGCGGATTGGCTCCGCATCGCCCTCGCGCCACAACGTCGAAAATCCCGTCCCGGACAGGATGATGACGTGCGCCCCAGGTCCGTGGCGATGGGCCTTTTTGTAGGTTCCTACCGGAAACTCTGACACATG
>DASYKL010000071.1:0-9885 GCA_035995405.1 Chloroflexota bacterium | reverse complement strand
GTACATCTGCTGCTTCAGATCTTCGGGGAACGCGCCGTGGTCCAGGATGATGTTCTGGAACTCGGTGGCCAGGTGCACTTCCAGGGTGCCGACTTCGGGGAACTTGTGGAAGTACTCAGGCGGGAGCGTGCTCGCGCCGTGCTGCACCGCGCCACCCATCCCGTACCGTCGCGCGGCCGCCGACATCTCACGCAGCGTGTCGAAGTCGATTGCGACTTTGGCAATCGTCCCGTCGGGAAGCACGACCCCACCGTGCGACGAGCCCGTGTTCACGCTGATCTTCGACAGCCCGCGCTTGTCGCCCACCGTGGACCGGAAAAGCCGGTTAAAACCCTCGACGAAGGCCTCGAGCTCCTCGACCGTGCTGTTCTTCTTGCCGACCTCGCCGATCTCGCCGCCGATGGAGATGGTCACACCCTCCGGCTCAAGCTCCCGAATCAGCGTGGCCAGTTCCGCGCAGCGCTCGTAATTGTGGCGCTGTTGTTCAGTCAGGGTCGGGAACGACAGATCGACAAGCGTCGAGGTATCGATATCGATATTGCCGTAGCCCGCCGCGATCGCCTCGCGAATCAACTTCTTCAGACCGTCGATCACGCCCTGCGGATCGGTGGCGTACTTCTTGGCGTCGGCCTGGAAGTGGTCACCCTGGATGAACAGCGGTCCGACGTGGTTTTCCTTGATCGCGGCCGCCATCATCACGGTCGCAAACTCGTCGGCGTCCTGGGCGGTGTAGCCCATTTCGCTGCGAGCGAGCTCCAGAATAAAGGCGCCCACGTTGCGTCGCTTGGCGGCCGAAATAATCGCCCGGGCGAAGTCGTACGCCATAGCCCGCACATTGATCGCCGGCACGGTGACCTTGTCGTACTCCTCGTGCGCGCGAGCCACGTAAAGCGGGTCGATGCTGGCGCTCTTGACCCCGACTTCCCAACCGGCCTCCCAGATAATCCAGCGCGCCGCGTCACGGACATCGCCCTGGCCAAAGACAGCCGTGTGCACCAGGCGATCAATCGTCTCGGCGCGCAGCTGCTTCGGATCCGAAACGCGTACACCACCGTTCAACTCGATGACGCCGCGGGTTCCCTCGATCAGCTCCTGAACGGATGCGAACGTCATCGTTCGTTCCTCCCGTACATTTGTCGCCGAGTATAACCCTTGCGTTGACCACGACAGACCCGCGCTCGAGGCACCCCAAGCTCGTGCGCGCGCTCGAACGTTTGGCCGAGGCGGACCTCGCTGTACCGTGCGCAGCGCCCGCGCCGACTGAGCTCGTCAAGGCCATTCACGAGTTCAACGCTGGCGAGTTTTTCGAGCAGCATGAAACACTCGAGCTGCTCTGGCGAGCCACGCCAGACGAGATTCGGCACCTCTATGAAGGCATCCTGCAGATCGGTGTCGGCATGCATCATTTGCTGGTCAACAAGAACTTTCACGGCGCGGCGGTCAAGCTCGACCACGGCATCCGTTTGCTGTCGGCCTTTCCGCCCGTCTGCCATGGCGTCGACGTCGCCCGTCTGATCAGCGACGCCTCCGACGCACGAGCCCTCCTGCTGGGGCTCGGTCCGAAGGACCTCGAGCGATTTCCAGAGGCAAGCGTCCCGCGCGTGCACCTCGTCGGCGAGCCATGAGCGAGGTGACTTTGCCTACCCGCCGCGGCCACAGCCGCATCACGGGCGCCATCCGGCTGGTCGTCGCTGTCTGGCTGATTATTTCGGCCGTGCGAACGCTCGCTGACCCACAAGGTGCGACGAACGAGCAGCACGTGCCATTAGGCGCGCTGCTGCCCCTGGCCGGCCTGTCCTTCACGCTGGGGGTGTTCCTGCTAACGGGCTTCATGAGCCGCGTCATCGGCCTGGTTTTGCTCGGCCTCGGCATCTGGGAGACGCTCAACCTCGGCGTCGGTTTGATTCCGGCGGCGCTGGCCGTCTTCGGTGTTTATCTGATGCTGCGAGGCGGCGGCGCCTGGGCGATGGACATCTACGTGCAGAAGATGCAGGACCGCGCGCGACAAAAGCAGGCCAATGAAGCGGCTCAGCGCACCTGAATCGACGTCACACCTGTCTCCAGGCTAACGTCGACTTTGCTCGTGGCCGTCTCGTAGTCAGGCGAGCGGTACAGGCCTTCTCCCACCTGAGCGAAGCGAGCCGTGTCGACCGTCATTGTGCTCAAGCCGCCGCGATGCTGGATGGAGGCAGCGACGCCCGCCGGCACCTCGATGCTGATCGTCGCCGCGCCGCCGCTGATGTGCACTGTGCTGGTACCGGCGATCTGCGGCAAGCGCAGCCAGGTCGATGCCGCGCCGACCGACATGTCTACGTTGTTGACGAGCAGGCCAGACAGATCGAGACGCGCATCAGTGGCGCCGGTCTGCACCGTCAGGCTGGTGATGGGCACGCTGGGACTCAGGCTGATCCGCATGCTTGGTGTGCCTGAGCTGTCACCGACAAACGGCATCGTCGGCCCGCGGCCGTCGCTCTGATATTCGAGCACGCCGGTGCCGCCGAGCCCTGTCGCGTAGCGTGGCTGAGGCGAAACCTCAGCCGGACCGTCATAGGTCATCACGGCCAACTTTCCGGGGACGGGCGGCGCTAGCGCCCCAAGATCGAGTTGACCAGCGCCAAAATGGATCGTGACCGCGGCTTGCGTCGCGGTGCCGATGTCAGTCTGAACGGTTCTGGTGGTGGACACCGGGCGCGAGAAATGGGATAGGCCAGCGTTCGTCGCGAGGGCGCCCACGACCAGTACGACCACGGTCAGCACAGCCAGAACGATCCACGGGACACGGTGCGCCAACAACAGCTCGATGCCGGCCAGGACCAGCACCACGGGCCACAGACGCCAGACGTTCTGCCAGAAGTTCGGCGGCAGATAGCCGGTATTCTGCAGCAGCAGCAGGCCCCCGAGAAAAATGAGCAGGAGGGGCCCGACAACACCGCCGCGCCGCCGCCGAGGCGGTGGCGGCGCCGGCGCGCCGTACGAACGAGCAGTACTGCTCAACGATTCCAGCCCGATTGACGAGCCAGCAACACGACGCCCAGGCCAATGAAGATCAAGGGCCACATAGTGCGCCATTCGATGAAGCTGAACAGCCCCGCATTCGCTGCCAGCAGCAAGACGCCGAGGCCAACGAGAACGATGCCTGTCGAACGGGGATGGCTGCGATGCGAGCGATGCCGCTCGACGTAGCGGTCCGACTGCCACCATTCCGCAGATTCAGCCGCTGGCGGCGGGGTGGGCGCGCCGACAGGTGCGCCTGTGTCGCCCGCGGCGTTGCCGGCGCTGCCGCCGCGCACATCGTCGGCGACACGGCGGGCCTCATCGGCCAGACGCTGTGTCTCTGAATGGAACTCCTGCGACCAATCACGCCAGGTGTGGCTGCCGGCAGGCGGCCGATCGTCGCGCGGCAAGATGATCCAGGTCAGGATGTAGACCGGCACGGCCAACCCGCCACTCACGACTGCCGCGGCAACCCACAACAGTCGCACCAGCGCCGGATCGAGGTCAAAGTATTCCGCCATGCCACCGGCGACGCCGGCCCACATCCGTTCGCGGCTGCTCCGCGTCAGCCGCCGTGGTGGCGGCGGGGGTCCGTACGGTGGGTACGGCGACGGCGCTGGAGAAGATGGTGTTGAAAATTCAGTGCCCATGCACGATCCTCCTTAGTCCAGCGTTTGGCTAGCGTAGTCGCCACCCCCGCCGGGCGTGCAATATCGTCTCGTGTCCGATGAGACGCCAGGTGGCAGTCCGTTGTTGCAACTGCAGAGACCGCAACCATTCGGCCATGGCGTGCGTCGTACCCCAGTCAATACCGCCCCGATAGCGCTTTACGGTGCTGTCGACCGGCACGAGTGACGGATGGCCGAACCGAGCCCTGGCCTCGTTCAGCGAGCGCAGGCTGGTGATCGGGACGCGCTGTCTGCACTCGTCCAGAGTCAGCAGACGTACGTGTACAGCATTGCCATGAGCCTCATGCACAACCCAGCCGACGCCGCCGACATGACCCAGGAGGCCTTCATCCGCCTCATGCGTTCGTTGGGCACGTACCGCGCCGAAACAAAATTCACTACCTGGCTGTATCGCCTGGTCACCAACATCTGCCTGGATGGCCTACGCCGCCGCGGGCGACCGGTCGACTCGCTCGATGAGCCGGCAAGTAGTGCCGCGGGCGATGACGCCCAGTCCGCCGGCGAACGTCTGGCCGACACCGATCGGTGGACGCAGCCAGAGATAGAGCTCGAGCTGCGCGAGTCGGCTACCGCGGTTCGAGCCGCGCTGGACCAGCTACCGCCGGCGCAGCGCCTGGCTCTAACACTGCACTACTTTGAGGATCAGCGCTACGAAGACATTGCTGAGATCATGGGTTTGCCGTTAAATACGGTGAAGAGCCACATTCGGCGAGGGAAGGAACGGCTTGCCTTGACGCTCAGCGAGCCGGCAGAGGAAGAGCCATGCAGTGCGTAGACGTCACTGAACGGCTGCTGTCGGATGACGCCGCGTCGGACGCGGAGCTCGATGGCCACGTCGCCGACTGCGCGGTCTGCGCCTGTGTGGCACGTGGTCTGAATCGCCTGGATGGCGTGCTGCGCGTCAGTATGGTGGTGGCGCCTCCGCTCGACCTGCAGCGTCAGCTAGCTGAGCTTGCGCTCAGCGCGGCCAGGCCGCAGGGGCGCCCGTGGTGGCAGCGGTTGAGCGAGCTCAACCTGGCTGGTTGGTTGGCTCAGCAGCCGCAAATGGTCGGCGCACAGGGCCTGGCCGCGGTCATGCTCGCACTTGCCAGCTGGCAAATTCTCGGCTTTGTTTCAACGTTCCAACCCGTGCTCGGCGACGTTGGCTATGCGATGCAACTGGTCGCAGCCTCGCCAGCGGCGGTGTATCTGGGCGGAATGCAGATCGACGTGCAGAGCCTTGGCGTGTGGTCTCTCGTCGGGCTGGTCGGCTGGCTCGTGTCTGAAGATGGGCTGATCGGCCGACGGTTCTTTTCGTCTCGCAGTCGACTGCCCTGAACGTTCGTCTCGAGATCACTCACCAGTCGCGCGACGGTGCGGCTCGGACGGGAGTGCTGCATACGGCCCACGGCGACGTCGAAACGCCGTTCGTCGGCATTGCCGGCACGCCGGGTGACTCCAACGGGGTGTCGCCGGCTGAGCTGGCTGCGCTCGGCACTCGGGTCCTGACGACCAGCACCTATCAGCTCCTGGTCCGGCCAGGCGTCGATATCGTTCGCCAGCACGGCGGGCTGCACCAGTGGCTGGTCTGGGATGGGCCGCTGCTGGCTGACAACGGCCGCTCGCTGCCACCGACGGCACGACTGTTGCGCGTGGACAATGACGGTTTGACATTCGCCTCGCACATCGACGGCTCGCGCTTCCGTCTGACGCCTGAGTCGTGCATCGCGGCCCACGAGGCACTCGGCGCCGACATCGGGCTGGCGCTCGATCCTCCGGACGCCGACCGTGATGCAGAGCGCACCGAACGGTGGGCGAAACGGTCGCTCGAGGCGCGTACGCGGAGCGACCAGGCGCTCTTCGTGGTCGTGAGTACCAGTGCGATGGCACGGACCCTCGGCGGGCTGCCGTTCGACGGTCTGGCATTGCATGTCAACAGCAACGGCAACGCCATTAGTGCCTGTGTACCTGAGCACTGGCCGCGCTACTGGCAGGGCGGCGCTGGGCTCACTGAATTGTTCGACGGCATCCAGCAAGGCGCCGATCAGTTGGATTGGACCGACGCGACGCGCCTCGCTCACGTTGGCCAGCTGTACACGCCTGACGGTCTGCTCGACATAACACTCGAGCCGAGCAGCGACGACAGCGGCCCGATCCAGGCCGGCTGTGGCTGCTCTGCCTGCACGACTGGCTTTGCACGACGCTACGTCCGTCACCTGTTCGCGGCCAACGAATTGCTCGGTCCAACGCTCGCCAGCATGCACAATTTGTGGTTCGTGCAAGCGGTCCTGGAGTCGGTCCGAAAGGCTATTCGAGTCGACGCCCTGGCCGACTTTCGCGCCTCGTTTATGAACCGTTACGGCTCGGCGTAAGCGACGCCAGGCATCATGCCCCAGGCCGCCGGCGGCCAGTAGCTGAGCCAGGCCCGACCGACCAGGTTCTCGGCCGGCACGAACCAGCCAAAGTGCGAGTCGCGGCTATTAGCGCGATTGTCGCCCAGGACGAAGTACTGGCCGGCTGGCACGGTGACTTCGCCGCCTTCGACTGGATAGGTGTAGTTGGCCTGCAGCCGAATGTACGGCTCGGACAGCACGTGGCCGTTGATGTAGACCTCGCCGTGCTGGACGCGCACCCGATCGCCAGGCAGACCGATAACCCGTTTGATGAGATCGATATCTTCGGTGGTATCTGGTGGACGGAGGACAGCAATATCGCCCCGTTGCGGCCCACCGAGCAGGAACTGGCCGTCCCATTCGAAGTAGGCAGCCTTGTTGACCCACAAGAATTCACCAGTGCTGAGCGTAGGCTGCATGGAGGGGCCTTCGACCCGGAAGTTCTGCAAGACGCCGCGGATGCCCAACAACAGCACGGCCATGATGGCGACGGTCTGCAGCAGCTCCAGCCCAAATTTTCTCAACCACCCAAACCGCGGCGCGCGTGCCACAGACAAGTCGAGTGCTACCGCGTCCTGGTCCATAGGGCAGGCCGAGTATAGGCAGCCCGCCACCAAGTCCCAAATACAGCTGTGGTTGAGAGGGAGTCGCCGCCGTCTGAATCTAACCGCCGGCGGCGGCGAAGCTGCGACCTGGTTCTGTCATCGCAGCCGGATCAAGAATGCGGTCCAGATCTGTCTCAGACAGCGATGTCCGCTCTCGGGCGAGATCGCGGATCGTCCTGCCAGACGCGTAGGCCTCTTTTGCCAGCGCGGCGGCGGCGTCGTAGCCGATCTCGGGCGCGAGCGCGGTTACCAGCATCAGCCCAGACTCGACCAGGTCAGGCCCCCGCGAGGTGGCTTTCAGACCGGCAACCAGGTTGTCGGCGAAATTCGCCGTCGCCTTGCCCAGGTACCGAATCGAGTGCAACAAGCTCCGTGTCGCAATCGGCAGCATCACGTTCAACTCGAAATTGCCGCTCTGCCCGGCAATCACGATGGTCGTGTCGTTGCCGATGACCATCGCGCAGACCTGGGTCAACGCTTCGGCGATGACGGGGTTGACTTTCCCAGGCATGATCGAGCTGCCAGGTTGCACAGCGGGAATGTCGATCTCGCCAATCCCGGCGCCGGGCCCGCTGCCCATCCAGCGCATATCGTTGGCGACCTTGAGCAGCGAGACGGCGACCGTGCGCACCGCTCCGCTGGCCGAGACCACGTTGTCGATGGTGCTCTGTGCCTGAAAGTGGTTCGACGTCTCCCGCACACCGAGCCCCGATTGCTTGTTGATCTCGGCCGCCACACGCCCAGGGAACTCCGGGTGCATGTTGATCCCGGTTCCGACCGCATTACCTCCCAGGGCGATCTCGCGCAGCTCGTCGCTCGCCTGCTCCAATCGTCGCACCGCGCGATCCATCTGCCCAACATAGCCCAGAAACTCCTGCCCAAGGCGAATCGGCGTCGCGTCCTGGAGGTGGGTGCGGCCCGTCTTGATGACGGGCCAGAACTCCTCCCGCTTGCGGTCCAGCGCGTCTCGCAGCCGCCGTACAGCCGGCAACAGCACTTCCTGCAGCTCGGCCAGCGTCGCCAGGTGCATCGCGGTTGGGATCACATCGTTCGACGATTGGCCCATGTTGACGTCGTCGTTGGGATGGACCAGCTTCGACCCGAACGCGCCACCCAGCAGCTCGGTGGCGCGATTGGCGATCACCTCGTTGGCATTGGTGTTGGTTGACGTGCCGGAGCCGGTCTGAAACACGTCGAGCACGAACTGGTCGTCGAACATGCCCGGCGGACCTGCCACTTCGGCAGCCGCCTGAGCGATTGCCTCAGCTCGCGGTCCCTCGAGCAGGCCGAGGTCGCGGTTGGCCTTAGCCGCGGCCTTCTTGATGGTTCCCAGTGCCCAGATAAAGCGTCGATCGAACATTTCGCCGCTGATCGGGAAGTTCTGCACGGCGCGCATCGTGGATGCACCGTAGTAGGCCCCTTCGGGAACTTCGAGCGGCCCCATCGAATCCTTCTCCACCCGCCGCGGTGGAACGGATCGTCCCTTCCTGCTGCCGCTCGTTTGCGTCATTCGCTCATTTTAGCCAGTGGCGACCGTGCAGTACGCTGGCGAGGTGCCGCCTGAGGCGTCGGCCGCCGAAGATACCCGAGTCTGGGTTGGACGCATCGCGAGTGGTCGCGAGGCGGATCACGCCACCTTCCTGGATTGGCTGGCTGGCCCAGAAGCGGAATCGATCTTTATGCGCCGTCGACTCACCGAATACACCGTGCATCAACAAGGAGATATCGTCACTGTCGTCTTCAAGGCACCGCGCACTGGCGATCCACGGGTGATGATCGATTTTCTCCGCTATCCGGGTATGTGGCCTGAGTTCTGGCAATTCGACCATGCCGCTGCCTCCCTCGATGCGGTGTCAGTCGATCCCTCCACGCTAAAAGTCCATTGGCGAAGGCCAGCCTCGTGAGCGTTGAACTGTCCGCCGAGCAGCGTCAGCGAATGGTCGAGCTGCGACGGGACTTGCATCAGCACCCTGAGCTGGCCCACCAGGAGCTACGGACAGCTGGGATCGCGGCCACCCGTCTGCGTGAGCTTGGCCTGGACGAAGTCCGCACCGAAATAGGCCGGACGGGTGTTGTCGGCCTCTTGCGTGGCGCCAAGCCGGGCCGGGCCGTCTTGCTGCGCGCCGATATGGATGGGCTGCCGCTCCTGGAACAGGACCGCGGCCAGCCGTATCGATCGCGGAACGAGGGCGTGCATCACGCGTGTGGGCACGATGGGCACGTGGCCATTTTGCTCACGGTCGCCGAAGTCCTGGCAACGCGCCGAGCCGACCTGCCCGGCACGGTGACATTCGTTTTCCAGCCGGCCGAAGAACGCGTGGGCGGTGCGGCCGGCATGATCGCCGAAGGGGCGCTCGAGCCGCGTCCAGACGCCTGTTTCGGGCTCCATCTCTGGAACGAGCTAGAAGTCGGCCAGGTCGATGCTCGCCCAGGCCCGGTGTATGCGTCGGCGGATGCGTTCGTGATCACACTGCGCGGTCAAGGCGGCCACGCGGCGATGCCGCATCAGACAAGCGATCCGATCGTCGCCAGCGCCGAGTTGATCGGCGCGTTGCAGAGTCTGATTTCGCGCGAGTCGTCACCGCTCGAGCCGGCGGTGTTGACGATCGGCAGTATCCATGGCGGCAGCGCGCCCAACATTATTCCGACCACCGTCGAGCTGACTGGCACGCTGCGCGTGTTCGACCCGGTGTTACGCCAGCAGCTGCTGCGCCGGTTGTGCGAGCTGGTCGCCGGCATCGGCACGATGTTCCGCCTCGAAACGGACATTCGGATGACGGATTCGTGTCCCGCGACGATCAATAATGCAGGGATGGCCGACCTGGTCAAGGGTGTCGCCGAGCGCGTGGTCGGCCCCGGGCAGGTCCAGAGCACCACGCGCACAACAGGCGCTGAAGACATGTCGTTGTTCTTGAATGAGGTGCCGGGCTGCTACTTCTTCGTCGGCTCGAGCAACGCCCAGCGAGGTCTGGCCAGCCCGCACCACAGCCCGACCTTCGACTTCGACGAGCACGCGCTCGAAATTGGCGTCGACATCCTGACCGCCGTGGCGACGGAGTTCCTCGCGTCATGAGCGAGGCCGAGCGCGAGCTGCCGCTGCTCCCACTCGAGCAGGTGGTGCTGTTCCCCGGCATGCCGCTGCCGCTGCGCATTTTCGAGGAGCGCTACAAGGTCATGATCGGCGCCTGTCAAGTCACCGACCAGGTGTTCGGCGTGCTGCTGATT
>DASYKL010000070.1:0-1502 GCA_035995405.1 Chloroflexota bacterium | reverse complement strand
ACAGCGCTCCAGAAGCTGATGCATGGCTACACCCAGGCTTTGCTGCATCAGTTGGCCCGCACGGCGGGCTGCAACCGTGTGCACAGCGTCGATCAGCGCTGCGCACGCCTGATCTTGATGACCGCCGATCGTGTTGGACGTGATTCGTTCGCCATCACCCATGAAACACTTGCCGCTACCCTGGCGGTACGCCGCGCTTCGGTTACCGAGGCAGCTGGCACGTTCCATCGGGCAGGGTTGATCGACTATCGGCGTGGCCATATGACGTTGTGCGACCGCGCTGGTCTTGAGGCCCTGGCGTGCGAGGATTACCGCTTGATGCGTGTTGCGTACGATCGGCTATATGCGTCGTCGCAGGTCAGCAGATTTTCCTGAACGATGCCGCCGTGGCTCCTTGGCTAACCAGAGATCGGACGTCAGATCGGACGTCGCTTGCGGTTGCGTCGCTTCGGGCATCAGACACGCCTCCTGATAAAGCGGCAGACCCCCTCCCGGAGCTGACGCACCACCAACTCTGCCTATGCTGTGCATGACAAGTCTGTACCGGTCCGTACACGTTGGAGGCACGTTTTGTAAATCAGAGCGCCAGGTCGAGGACCGCTTCGGCGCGATCGATGGTCTTGCTCGAAGGTCTCGTCCGCGGTAGCCCGCCATCCGGTACTTCCAGCAGTCCGACCACTCGCCCGGTCATGATGAGCAGCGCGGCCATGAGCCGCGGAATCTCGTGCCGCAGGCCCTCTTCGAACGGGGTCCGGATACCAGCGTCAGCTAGGAAGACGAGGAGTGGCTCGAGCTCAAACTCGCGTGCCAGATCCTCGACTTCGAGCAGCAGGAGCTGGATGCCTTTGCTCAGCGGCAAGTCGTGCCGCAAGACACGCACCCGCCCATTCGCGAGTGCCGCATCCTCGGCGACATCAAACAGATCAACGAGCTTCCGCTCGCCGATATCTTCGATCCGCCCGATCTGGGCTTCGTCAAAATCGAGCTGAGTGGCGCGTTCGAGCAGCGTGTGCAGCCACGGGTAGCCATGCCCGGCGGCAGTGAGCTGTGGTTCCTGTTCGGTACCGAGCAGGTTGCGCACCGGGCCTACGCCCGGGACGCCGCGAGCGACCGAGCTGGCGGTCGCCCGCAGGCCAGCCGTCGGCACCTGGCCGTGTAGCTCCAGCCGGCCGTCGTGCTCTTGCACGTGTATGTCGGCACCTGCCGTCGCCGAATGCTCGGCGAGAGCTCGCTGGACGCGCTCGCGGGCGTCAGACGGATTTAACGGCTGGACGTATTCCGGCAAGTTGTCGATCTCCGCTTGTGTGACCCACAGCTCGATGCGCCCGTCGCGTAGATCGCGGACCCATTCGAGCGGGATCGCGATCAACCGCCCATCGGTCGCGCGACGCGTGATCAAGCGCAGCACGTGCTGCCGATCTGTCTGGGGTATGACGTCTTCGAGTCGGCCGAGCTCGCGCCCGCCCAGCATCACCGGCAAGCCTCGGTGCAGGGCGTTGAGT
>DASYKL010000069.1:0-9041 GCA_035995405.1 Chloroflexota bacterium | reverse complement strand
CGCCAGACCTTTGCCCAGCGGGATGCCAGCCTTGGCGCGAGCGGTAGGATCGAATTGCGGCACGAGGATCTGCGTGACGTGCATCGGCTGGATGCGCTTCAGGGCTTCCTCTTTGGTGATCAGCCCTTCCGCGACCATCTGTACGGCGGTCACCACGGCGGCTTTGCCCGTTCGTTTGGCGTTGCGCGTCTGCAACATGTAGAGCTTGCCGCGCTCGACCGTGAACTCCAGGTCCTGCACGTCTTTGTAGGTCTGCTCGAGGCGATCGCCGATCTCCTCGAACTGGCGATAGACATCCGGCCACATCTCTCGCATCTTCGAGATCTTCATCGGGGTCCGAATGCCCGCCACGACGTCTTCGCCCTGAGCATTGGGCAGGAACTCGCCGTAGATCTCCTTGACGCCCGTGGACGGATCGCGGGTGAACGCGACGCCCGTGCCGGAATCGTCGCCCATGTTGCCGAAGACCATCGTCACGACGTTGACCGCGGTGCCGAGATCGTGAGGGATTTTGAACTGGTTGCGGTAGTCGACGGCGCGGCGGCCCATCCACGAGCTGAAGACGGCCTTGATGGCCAGTTCGAGCTGCTCGTTGACATCCGTTGGAAAGGGCTTACCGGTGTGTCGTTGAACGTGCTCTTTCAGTTCCTGGGTGATCTCGCGCAGTTGTTCCGCCGACAACTCGGTGTCCTGAGACACGCCGGCTCGCTTCTTGGCCTCGTCGAAGACGGTATCGAGCCCTTCGACACCTTGCACGATGCGGCCGAACATCTGCACGAACCGCCGATAGGCGTCCCAGCCGAACCGCTCGTTGTTGGTCTGCCGCGCCAGGCCCGCCACGGTCTCGTCGTTCAGGCCGAGATTGAGGACGGTGTCCATCATCCCTGGCATTGACTCGCGGGCGCCCGAGCGCACGGACACCAGCAGCGGGTTCGCCGCGTCGCCGAGCGTTCGGCCTGACTTTTCTTCGATCTTTTTCAACGCGGCGACCGTCTGGTCCCACATGCCAGCGGGAAACTCGTTCGCCTGCTGAAAGGCATTACAGGCAGCGGTGGTAATGGTGAATGCGGCTGGCACGGGCAGACCCGCCTGGGTCATGGCCGCCAATCCAGCGCCCTTGCCACCCAACAGATCGCGGTTGCTGGCTGGCGCGTCTTCCGCGAGAAAGACCCATTGTTCGCTCGTCGACCCATTGCGCTGGGCCGCGGTGGCTCCGCCTGGCGTGACCTCAACGGCCATGATTCAGAACTCCTTTATCTGAGTACCCAGTGCTGAGTGCTCAGTACTCAATAGTCGAGGTGCGCTTCCAGCCAACCACGCAAATCGGCGATCGGCACCCGACCGAATTGCGTCTGGTCCATCGAGTCGCGGTCGCGAATGGTGACCGCATGGTCGTCGAGCGTCTGGAAATCAACGGTGATGCAATAGGGCGTGCCGATCTCATCCTGGCGGCGGTACAGCTTGCCGATGTTGCTGCCTGAATCGAACGTGACCATCCAGCGCCGACGGAGATCTTCGTACACCGCGCGCGCGGCTTTGACCAGCTCGGGTTTGTTGCGATAGAGCGGCAGGACGCACGCTTTGTAGGGCGCCAGGGCCGGATGCAGGTGCAGCACCGTGCGCACGTCGTTCTTGGCGGCATCGATGACTTCCTCGTCATAAGCGTCGATCAAGAACGTCAGGGCGGCGCGGGTGAGGCCAGCCGCCGGTTCGACGACGCCAGGCCGAATGTGCAGCTTCTTCTCCTCGTCGAAGACGCTCAGCCGCTGGCCGCTGGCCTGCTCGTGCTGCCACAGGTCCCAGCTCGACCCGTCGGGCCCCTTGCTGCGATTGGCGATCCCTTCGAGCTCTCCCCAGCCCTCGCCAAACGGAAAACGGTACTCCAGATCGACGGTGCGCTTCGAGTAGTGCGACAACTTTTCGGCTGGATGCTCGTAGCGGCGCAGGTTTTCAGGTCGAATCCCCAGGTCGATGTACCACCGTTCGCGAGCGTCGACCCAATGCCCGAACCATTCTTCGTCGGTCCCTGGCTCGACGAAGAATTCGATCTCCATTTGCTCGAATTCGAGGGTGCGGAAGACGAAGTTACCTGGCGTGATCTCGTTCCTGAACGACTTTCTCACCTGGGCGATGCCGAACGGCAATTTCCGCCGCATGGTCGTGGCCACGTTGACAAAATTCACGAACATGCCTTGCGCAGTCTCGGGCGGCAGGTAGGCGATGTTCTCGTCGTCGGCGACAGGTCCGACGTGAGTAGTGAACATCGTGTTGAACATGCGTGGCTCGCTCAGCTTGCCGCCGCACGTCGGGCACGTGGTGGTATCGATCTGATCGGCCCGGAAACGGCTCTTGCACTCGCCGAGGCACTGCACCAGGGGGTCGTTGAACTCGGCCACGTGGCCAGAGGCAACCCACACTTTGGGCGAGGTGATCAGCGCCGCGTCGAGCAGCTCCATGTCGTCTCGGCGCTGGACGTTGGAACGTATCCAGGCGTCGCGGACGTTGTTCTTGAGCAGCACGCCAAGCGGGCCGTAATCGTAAGTGTTGGCGAAGCCGCCGTAGATCTCAGCGCTGGCAAAAACAAAGCCACGCCGCTTACAGAGCGCGACGATTTTTTGCAGGTCGTCGAGTTTGCGAGCACCGGGCTCCACGGAGATGGCCATTCAGCGGAGAGGGTAACAAACCCAGGTTTGCTTCCAGCGAACATCCCGGGCGCTTCCCCCGAGACGTACTCCGTATGGAAGCCGCTACTTACCCGGCGCCGTAATGCGCTCCATCCCCCGCATATACGGCCGCAGGACGGCAGGGATCACCACAGACCCATCCTCTTGCTGGTTGTTCTCCAGGATGGCGATCAGCGTGCGAGGCACCGCGACGCCTGAGCCGTTGAGCGTGTGCGGATACTCCGTCTTTCCTCCAGCTTCCCGACGGAAGCGGATATTCGCCCGCCGCGATTGGTAGTCGTTCGCGTTGGAGATAGACGAGACCTCGAGCCATTCCCCAGACCCAGCCGCCCAGGCGTTCAGGTCATACGTCTTGGTCATGGCAAACCCCAGGTCCCCCGTGCACAGCGCCAACACCTGATAGGGCAATTCGAGTGCTCGCAGCACTGACTCCGCATCCGAAACCAGCTCTTCCAGATGCGTCATCGAGCTTTCGGGCTCGACCACGCGGACCATCTCTACCTTATAGAACTGCTTGACCCGCTTGATCCCGCGCACGTCGCGCCCTGCTGCCGCCCGTTCCTTCCGAAAGCATGGACTTTGCGCCGTCATCTTCAAAGGCAGCTCGCCTGGCCCAATGATCTGGTTCCAATACATGTTCACCAGCGGCACTTCCGATGTCGGAATCAGCCACAGGTCCTCTTCCGCGTCGTGATACAGGTTGTCGTAGAACTTCGGCAGCTGCCCGGAGCCATACATGATCTCTTCGCGGACCATGTACGGCGTGTGCATCTCGGTGTAACCCTGCTCGCCCACATGCAGGTCCAGCATGAAGTTGATCAGCGCTCGCTGCAGCATGGCGCCCGCGCCTTTGAGCACGAAAAAGCGTGCTCCAGCCAGCGTCGCGCCCGCCTGCAGATCGAGGATCCCCAGACGTTCCGCCAGGTCCCAGTGCGGCAGCGGCTCGAAGTCAAAGCTCTTTGGCTCGCCCCAGACCCGGAGGAGCTCGTTCTCGGTGTCGTCTTTGCCAGCCGGCACGCTTTCGTCGGGCAGGTTGGGCACCCACGACATCGCTTCCTGGCGCTGCTGCTCGAGCTCTTTCAGCTCCTGCTCGCGCGCGGCGAGCGCCTCGCCCAACCGCCGCTCCTCGGTGACCTCTTCGTCCGACGGCCGCCCGCGTCGCGATGCAGCCCGTTGCCGACGGTCGGCGCGCAACTGCTCGACCTCGGCTGTCTCCCGGCGCCACGCGTCGTCCGCTTCGACGGCCTTGTTAAAAGCCTCGATGGCATCCTCACCGCGACGGGCCAGTGCCGCCCGCGTCTTGTCCGGATCGCGTCGCAGCAGGTCAGGATTGAGCATGGTCGTCCCGTCGCCGCAGCTGGGGGAAGAGGATGACGTCGCGAATCGTGTGCTGATCGGTCAGCAGCATAGCGATGCGATCGATACCCAAACCCATGCCGCCCGTCGGCGGCATACCGTGCTCCAGGGCAGTGAGAAAGTCCTGGTCGAACGGCTGCGCTTCGGCGTCGCCTTCTTCTTTTGCGCGTACTTGCTGCAGAAAGCGCTCGCGCTGCACCCGCGGATCGTTCAGCTCCGAGAACGCATTGGCGATCTCGATACCACCAGCAAATGCCTCGAAGCGCTCGACTTCGGCGGGGTTGTCAGGCTTGCCCTTGGCCAGCGTCGAGCCAGGGAATGACGTCGGGTAGTCGGTCAGAAAGGTCGGCTGAATGAGCTTCGGTTCGACGAACGCCGTCAGCAGCTCGTCCAGGATCTTGCCGTAATTCCAGTCGGCCTCTGGTCGCAGCCCGGCGCGTGCAGCCGCGCCCCGCAGCTCGGCCAGCTCCGGGTAGTCGGCATAGTCGACACCGGAGTATTCGGCGATGGCCGTCCGTAACGGCATGCGCTGCCAGGGCGGGGCGAAGTCGATCTCCTGGTCGCCCCAGGTAACTTTCGTCCGCCCGACCGCGGCTTTTGCGGCCGTTGAGACCAGGTTCTCGGTCAGCCGCATGATGTCCTGGTAGTCGGCATAGGCCTGATACAGCTCGAGCATCGTGAATTCAGGGCTGTGTTTGAACGACACGCCTTCGTTCCGAAAGTTGCGTCCGATCTCGTAGACGCGCTCGATGCCGCCGATGATGCAGCGTTTGAGATACAGCTCCAGGGCGATGCGCAGGTACATTTCGGAGTCCATGGCGTTGGACTCGGTCGCGAATGGCCGCGCCGACCCGCCGCCCGGGATGGGCTGCAGAATCGGCGTTTCGACTTCGACGAAGCCCTGCGCATCGAGAAACCTTCGGATTGCCGAGATCAGTCGACTGCGGGTCAAAAACACCTGTCGGGTGTCCGGGTTGGCCATCAGGTCGAGGTAGCGCTGCCGATAACGCGTCTCGACGTCGACAAGGCCATGCCACTTCTCAGGCGGATTACGCAGGCTCTTGCCGAGAAACGTCAGCTCGCTGACTTCGACGGTGACTTCGCCTGAGCGGGTCTTGATGACGTTGCCGCAGGCACCGACGAAATCGCCTGGGTCGAGCGCGTCGTAGATCGTCCGTTGCGTGGCATCGAGGTCCCGCGGGTGCAGCATCAGCTGGATACGCCCAGAGTCGTCTTTCACCCCGACGAAGACCAGGTTGCCGCTCAGCTTGCGGAAAACATCCAGCCGTCCGGCAACGCAAACACGTTGACCCTCGAGACGATTGAAGTCTGCTTGCACCTCGGCTGCCTTATGGGTCCGCTCGAAGGTGGTCGGAAAACCGCGGAGCCCCGCGTCCTCAAGCCGCGCCAACTTGTCGAGCCGCGCCTGGACAATACGGTCGGCACCGTCACTGCCGTTCTCGGCCATACGCTGGTAAGGCTAACGTACGACGGACGAAGGACGGAGGACGGCGTACAAGGACGAAGGATCCAGGGCCGGAGACTGCCCCGAACCCTGATTCGCAAAAACGAGCCGTCAGGTGATGTCGAGGATCTTCAACGTGAACGCGCCCGCGGGTGCCACCACGGTGACCTCGTCCCCGATCCGCTTGCCGATCAACGCTCGCCCGATCGGCGACTCATTGGAGATCAAGCCTTTGCGTGGGTCAGCCTCGCTCGACCCGACCAGGTAATAGGTCTCCTCATCACCTTCTGGGTCAATCACGCGAATATGCGCACCCATGCGCACAAAATCGGCCCGCGTGGTCGGCTCCTCGATGACTTTGGCCGTGGCCAGCAAGCGTTCGAGCTCCAGAATGCGGCCCTCGACAAACGCTTGCTCTTGTTTCGCTTCGTCGTACTCGGCGTTATCCACCGTGTCGCTGAACTCCTTCGCGCGGCGAATTTGTTCTTCCACTTCGTGCCGTCGCACGGTCTGTAGCTCGCGCAGCTCGGCGCTGAACCGCTGCTTTCCTTGCGGTGTGAGATAGACAACTTTGTCGTGGTGCATGCGTATGGCCTCGTGTCAGCCAGGCGGGAGTATAGATTCAGTCTCGTAAGGTGCGGCAGCCGCGAGTTGCATTTTGGTTATGTCGCGGTTACTCGACCCAGCGCTGGTCCTCGAACGTAAACGAAGGCTGGCAAGCGCACCGACCGCGGCCCACAGCCCCAGGTTTCGACTTCCACCGGGGTGCGTTGGTAGACGCCGTCGTCCACCTCCTCATAGCGATCGAGCGCCGCCAGGTCAGCGGCATCGAGATCCATGATCAGCACCCCGTCGACGGTTCGGCCATCGGCAATTTCGACAAACGGATAGGGGTAGGTGCTGCTCGTGCGGCGCTCGAAGCCTGCCAATCGGGCGGCGAGACGCTCGCCGAGGTGAGGATGGCCGAGGACATTGTCGAGGCAGCGCGGGTCGACGAGGCTGCCATAGGCGAACACGTGCATCACAGTTCGGTGCCAATTACAGTGACGTTACGATCCGTCACCTGCTGGCCGGACGATCCGTTCATTCTATGGATCTGGCGCGGACCTCAGTATGCTACGCGGGCTCTGCCGACTCCAAATACTTCGATGGGAGATCATGTCTTGCCCGGTTGGCTAACCGCATTTTCCACCCGGGGGCGCGCTTCAGCCAAGCGACTGCCTTCGCTCGTCTTGGCCCTCACGTTGCTCGCCGCAACGCTGGCCTCACCTGTCGCGTCCTTCGCCCAAACCGCGCCGACAATCGCCACGGACGCTGCCCAGAGTGACCCGCGCCTCTTTGCTCAGACAGGTTTCCGCATCGATCGCGACTCCTTCTGGGATTACTTCTCCAACCGCGGTGGCGTCGCCACCTTCGGCTACCCGGTCAGCCGTGATTTCCAGTTCGAAGGCTGCACCAGCCAGTTCTTCCAGCGCTTGATCCTGCAGCAATGCGGCACGACTGGCGGCGTTGGTACCCAGAATCTGCTCGATGAGGGCCTCCTGCCGTACACCAAGATGAACGGCAGCACCTTTCCAGCTTCCGACCTGACCATGACCGCCAAAGCGCCCAAGGTCACCGATCCGAACTATCCGAACGCCATTCTCGATTACGTTCGAGCCAACTCGGCGGATACTTTCGATGGCCAGCCGGTCAATTTTCAAAGCAAGTTCTTCGGCACCATCACGCCTGACATCGGCGGCACCGACGACGCTGGCATCCTGGGCTTGCTCGATCTGGAGATCTGGGGCGCCCCGATTTCACAGCCCGCGTATGACCCGTCCAATCACAACTTCATCTACCAGCGCTTCCAGCGCGGCATCATGCATTACGACAAGAACTGCGATTGCACGCAGGGCTTGCTGCTGGCCGACTACCTCAAGGCGCTGCTGACCGGCGTCAACCTGCCGGGCGACCTCGCTGCGCAAGCTGCGAACAGTCCGCTGCTCCGCGCCGCGATCAATGGCCATGCCCCCGCGGGCACCGACTTTGGCAACGCCTTCGTCCAGGGCGCCGGCAGCGTCGTCGCCGGAACGGCTGATCCCGCGTTGCTCCCCTTGCCGCTAAGCGGCCCGCTGAACCTGCCACCGTCGAACGTGAAGCCGAACGCGCCTCCGCCCCCCGTCTCCAGCCCTGATTACGGCTTGAGCATGTTCCTGTGGGGCAACGCCAGCACGACCGACCGCGATCTGAAGATCGCCAGCGGCTCGAACTTCCACTGGCAGAAGACGTTGTTCCAGTGGCGTGCCATCGAGGGCGCTGCCAAGGGCGTCTATGACTGGACCGAGGCCGACCGCGTCGTCAAAGCCAGCACGGCCAACGGCGTGAAGATCATCGCCCGCATCGACTTCCAGCCAGATTGGTCCCGCAAGGACCTGGCGCGCAACGGTCCGCCCGACAACTACCAGGACTACGCCGACTTCATTTCCGTTTTCGCCAATCGCTACCGCCCCGGCTCGAACGTCGGCACCGTCGACGCGATCGAAATCTGGAACGAAGTGAACATCGACCGCGAGTGGGGCGGCCAGCCCATCAACAAGCAGCAGGCGGCCGACTACGTCCGCTTCCTGACGCTGGCCTACCGTGCTGCCCACGCCGCGCAGCCAAAGATCGTCGTTGTCACGGCCGGGCTCTCGCCAACAGGCGTCAAATCAAATTCCGCGTGGGACGACGCCGAGTATCTGCAATGGTTGTTCGAGGCTGGCCTCAAAGGTGGCGTGAACTACGACGTCCTTGGCGCGCATGGCAACACCCAGGCGCCTGAAGTCGAAGTGGCGCTGAATGGCCTGCCCGCATTCGGTCACCCGAGCTTCTACTTCCGCCGCGTCGAGCAGCTGCGCGAGGTGCAGGTCAAAGCCGGCGACGCCGACCGTCAGATCTGGCTCCTCGAGTTCGGCTGGACCGCCGACAAGATTCACGCGAACTACGCCTGGTTTGCCGTCAGCGAGGACAAGAAGGCGGAGAACATCGTCAAAGCGTTCCAGTACGCCAAGCAGCACTGGGCGCCGTGGATCGGTGTGATGACGCTGTGGACGCTGGCCGATCCGAACTGGACGCCCGACCGCGAAGAGTACTGGTGGGCGATCGACAATCCGGATGGCACCCCGCGCGCGGCGTTGAACGCGGTCCGGACTGCCCGAGCGGCCAACCAGATCTAGTCACTCCAGCCGTTTCCTTATACTTGCCCAAGAGGGAGGTCGCACGACCTCCCTCTTTGTGTATGCCCCGCTGTCTGCACCTGATTCTCGGCTTCTGCCTGCTCGCCGTCGCGGCGTGTTCGAGCGCTCAGCCGGCACCTCCCACCGCCACCGCCGGGCCACCGGCAACATCCGTCGCCGCCAGGCCGGCCGCGTCGAGCCAACCATCGCCATCGGCCGCCGCTTCACCATCGGCACTGGCCGCGCTCAAGCTGCCAGCGACTGATCCCGCCGTCCACGTCTTTCTATGGGGCAACGCCGCCACGACTGCGCGCGACCTGCAGTTGGCGCATGATGGCG
>DASYKL010000068.1:0-8198 GCA_035995405.1 Chloroflexota bacterium | reverse complement strand
GGCGAACGCCCTACCCGCGACCGCGGTGTGGCAGGGTTCGCGGACGGACCGCGTCCCCGTAGGCAACATGACCTTGACCCCTGGCTCGGGCGCGGCTGGCCAGGTTTTTCCAGCCGACATGCGGGCGCTCGAAGGGCAGCTCACCGGTGGTGGGATGGAGCTGGTCGGGTTACGACCCCTACCCGGTGAGGCTGCTATAGGGGGCCCGCTCAAGCTTGGACTGCTGTGGCGGGCGTTGCGTGATGGTCCGCAGGCGGAGCAGTTCACCGTGCGCCTGGTGCGCGACAACGGCGAGGTGGCTCAGGAGACGGTGCTGCCGCTATTCGGCGGGCGGGTAGCACCGAGCGTCTTGCGTGCAGGCAACGTTGTGCGCGATGAGCAGACGTTGATCATTTCGCCGCGGGTGCCGAGTGAGCCGCTCTCGGTTGAAGTGTCGGTCATGGATGGCCGGGCGCGACTTGGTGGGATCAAGATGACCGGGCGGGTGCACACGATTGACCGGTCAGCCACGGCACAGGCGACATTCGGACGGGCGGTGGAGCTTCTCGACAGCAGGCTCGAGCCCGCGGCGGCGAAAGGTGGCGAAAAAGTGACGGTGAAGCTCGGCTGGCGGGCGGCGGCGGACATGGCCGTTGCGTACAAGGTCTTCGTCCATGTGCTTGAACCGACAGGGCTGCAGGTGGTCACCCAACGCGACGCCGAGCCGCAAGACGGACGCGCCCCAACGACGGGCTGGGTCGTCGGCGAAGTACTGGACGACGAGTACGTGGTGACGCTGCCGCCCAATACCGCGGCGGGGAGCTACTCGGTCGAGATCGGAATCTATGACCCAAAGAACGGTGACCGCCTCACGCTCGCCGGTGGCGACAACCACCTCATCCTGCCGACGGTCCTGACGGTCCGCTAGCGGGTGATCTCGTCGAGCGTCTTGTGAAAACTTGGCGCGAAGTGTTCTAAGAAGTAGTCGACCTCGGGCATCTCCATCGCGCGCGCCTTGTCTTCTAACTGCCGCGCCGCTACGGCGAACTCGCGGTTGCCGACCGCCAGCTCCATAGCGCACTTCAGGTATGCATCCAGCGCATCTGCCGCTTTGACCCAGCGGATCAGTTCGGGGTCTCGCTCACGCTGGTCGATCAGCGGCCGGTAGGTGTCCCGCAGGACGTCGGGCACCATGCCCAGCAGCTCCTCGCTCGCGAGGGCCTCGATTTCGCGGACGCTGCGCAGCATGCCCGGGTTGTGGTGCTTAACGGGCGCGGGAATATCTCCTGTGACGACCTCTTCCGCGTCATGGAATAACGCCAGAATGACCGCGCTCCCCACAGCTACCTGTTTACCGAACACTTGCTCGGCGATCGTGCCAAGGGCGTGGGTCAACAGCGCCACTTGAAACGAATGCTCGCCCACGCTTTCCGGGATCGCGCTGCGCATCAGCACCCAGCGCTGGATGAATCGCAAGCGATACAGATAGGCGAAGAAGTGTTCCTGGTCCGGCGCCGCGTCCTTAGCCATGGACAACCGGCGGCGACATCGCTTTGGCCGGAGCTATGGTCTCAGCCATCTGGGCCGCGCTCCATTGGGCGACGGTCTTCAAGTTGAGCTCATCCACCGCTATGACCAGTCGATCCAGGGCCACATCGTCGCTCAATGCCAGGTTGAACTCGCCAGCGCGCGCCGAAAAGCGCCACAGCTGGCTGCGGATCGCTTCGGCCAGGCTGGTGTAGCGGACAGCATCTTCGCGCCAATGAAAGATATGGCTGAGACCAGCACAAATCGCGGCGACCGCCGGGAAAAACAACTGCAGCCAGTTCAGCAGCCAGCTGTTGGGGCTCTCCTTGGCCAGCACAATGAGGCATGGTGTGATTGCCGCCAGACCGATCGTCAGTCCTTGCAGCAGGTGGTAGTTGCGCCAGGCGCGTGCCGCTCGTTGTTCGCTGCTGGTGATCAGCTCGTGGACTCGCTCGAGCGCTGCCTGGCGTCGCTGCGAATCGTCGGTCCCCATCGACCGATTCGCCGATGACACGTTGAGCATGCCCGCGATGCTATAAGGGTCGGCCCATGAGCGCAGCGGCTTCTCGGGCTTCGGCGCCGATCCGTCCAGCCAGCGCCGCCGCGGCGCGGGCGACCGTGTTATTCGGCCGCTTTCTGAGCAGCGATTCGCCCCGTAACGCCGCGGTCGACGGCGCCTCGCCGCCATGGGCGATCTCCTCCCATGGAGTCTGTGTCGCTGCGCTGAACGCACTCACCGACAAACCCGCGTACGGCTGGGGATGGTTGAGCACGTACGTCACGCGGTCATTCGGCAGACGCAGCACGTCATTAAAGATGCGGCGGCACTCGACAACGTCCTGCAGCGTCACCGGTTCCGGCGTTGCGAGAAGCAACACGCGATCCGCCAGCTCGAGCCCGGCGAGGGTCACGTCATTGAAGCCATGCGGCAGATCGAGAATGATGTGGCCGAAATAGCGGCGCAGCGTGGTGACCGCGGCTCGAATGTGCTCGCCGGTAATCGTCTGGCCTTCTTCGGGTCGCGTGGCGGCCGGGAAGACGCGCAGCGAGCTGCTGTGCGGCAGCAGGTAGTACTCCAGACCCTGGCGGTCGAGCGCGCGCAGCGTGACTGGTGAGACCTGAGCCAGAACGCCGCGGGCCTCGAGCCACAGGTTGGACAGGGCGTGGCCAAACAGGACATCCAGGTCGAGCAGGACGGTGTCGTCGGGGTTGGCTTCGGCGAGGGCGATGGCCATAGTGACGGCCAGGGTGGTGACGCCTGCGCCGCCGCGGGGTGAGTAGACGGCCGAGACGTAGCCGCGCAACGAGCGCTGTTCTTCGGGTGCCGATTCGGCGGCCAGGCGGGCATTCGCCTGTGCCTGGCGTTCGGCGATAATCCCGGCCAGGTACCGCAGCAAGCCCTCATGGGAGCCGAGCAGGGTGTCGAAGTCGGCTCGCGCCAGGCCCCAGACGACGGCATCGTCGATGGCGACGGCGCTGCTCTGGTGCTCCGTGTCGGCCATGAAAGCGCCTTCGCCGGCGAGCTCGCCAGCGCCGAGAAAGCGCAACACTCGGTCCTGGCCAGGTCGATCGCCGCTGACGAAGACGCGCACGCGGCCGCTTTCGACCAGGTAGATCGTGTCGGCCGGCTCACCACTACGGAAGAGGGGTTTACCGGCGGCAATTTTGCGTCGGGCGAGGCGTTTTCGGACGCGCTTGCGCAGGTCAGGCTCGAGGAGTGCCAGGAGGGGGATACGGTCGAGCGGGTTGCCCCTGGGGTTGCCGTTGCTGCGTCGGCCGAAGAAGGGCAAAGGAGCCATAGCCCGATTCGGGACTGTAGCACGCGCCTTTCAGTACGAAGGTCCCTGCCCGGGCTATGTACCGGCGGCCGATCCTTGCACCACATGGCGCAATGCCTATCGCCAAGCGTGGAGCGCTTGGTGGCATGGGCGCTGCAGCACAGGAAGGTGAACTCTCATGAGCGTGGTCGTGCCGTTTCCCGGAGCCCGAATCGCTGCCCGAGGTGGGCAACGCAATCGTAGTAACCAGACACTCGGCGCGATCCACCCGACGCGTGCCGGAAGCGTGATCAGCTGGGTGTTGCCCGCCAGCTGCGAATGCTGCGGACGACCGACGCTCGCCGCGCGCGGTGGACAAGACCATATGGTCCTGTGCCGCCAGTGCAGTCCACCCAACGTCGCCTAGACAGAGCTCCCACAACGCCGCCCAAACCGCGGCGCAAGAAGAAGCCCTTCTCTCCAGGCGGTTGTGGCGCTATTATCCGCCAGCAACTCGCCCGCAGAAGCGAGCTGGTTGCGGCGTTTTCGAACACATCGCGGACAAAGGGTGTTACCAGCTGATGCGGGAATTGGTCCAGATTGACTCCGCCTCCGAGCATGCCTGCGGGCAGCCTTCGATTGATCGTTGGGAGGTGCTCGAGCCAGTAAGCGGGCGCTGGTCGTCGTTACGCATCTTCGGCTGTTGTAGCCAGGTGGTGTTCGAACCGCTCGCGGACGAAGTCCAAGAGCCGCAGCCGAGCCGGGTCAAACGCGCCGCCTGAGGACTCGTCCTCAGTCCAGGAGCTTGCGCAGGGCTGCTTCGGCAACGGCGGGGTTGGCTTTGCCGCGGGTTTCCTTCATGACCTGCCCCTTCAGGAAATTGATGGCGCTCGTTTTGCCAGAGCGGTAATCAGCGACCGCGGCGGGGTTGGATTCGATCGCAGCCTGGGCGGCGGCTTGTAGCGCACTGCTATCGGAGACCTGGGCTAACCCGAGCTCCTCGACCACCGCCCGAGGCGCCGCGCCGGTGGAAAACACGCGCGGCAGCACCTGGCGGGCCGCGGAGATGCCAATCACGCCGTCGTCTACCAGGCGGATCAGCTCCGCCAGATGGCGTGCATCCAGCACATGGCCGTTTTCAGGACCAGCAACGGAAGAGTCAGCTTCAGAGCGCAGGCGGGCGACGTCATTCTGGATCCAATTCGCTGCTTTTTTGGCGTCCGCACCAGCGGCGACCGTTGCCTCGAACAGGCCAGCCGAGACGGCGTCAGTAGACAACGCTTCGGCGTCGTACGCACCGAGGCCGAATTGCGTCATGTAGCGCGTACGGCGCGCGTCGGGTAGTTCTGGCAAACGGGCCTGGAGCGCTGCCAACCACGATCGCTCAATAAACAGCGGCGGCAAATCCGGCTCCGGGAAGTAGCGGTAATCGTGCGCCTCTTCCTTGGACCGCTGCGAGACGGTCGTGCCTCGCTCTTCATTCCAGCCCCGCGTCTCTTGTGAGATTCGCTCACCGCGATCGAGGATTTCCGTCTGGCGCTGGATCTCGTACTCCAGCGAGTGCAGGACGGCGCGGAACGAGTTCAGGTTCTTGACCTCGACCTTCGTCCCCAGCGTCTCCTGGCCGACCGGTCGCAAGGACACGTTGACATCGCACCGCAACTGGCCTTTGTCCATGTCCGCGTCGCTCACGCCGAGCGTGCGCAGGATCGCCCGCAGCTTCATCAGGTACGCCCGCGCCTCACCAGGCGTGCGCAGATCGGGCTGCGACACCATCTCCATGAGCGCCACGCCACACCGGTTGTAGTCCACAAGGGACCCATCAGCCGTATGCGTCAGCTTGCCGGTGTCCTCTTCGAGGTGTACGCGTTCCAGCCGAATCTGGCGCGGCGCAGCATCGCCGACCGTGATCTCGACGATGCCGCCCTTGACCAGCGGCATGTCGTACTGCGAGATCTGGTAGCCCTTGACCAGGTCGGGATAGGGGTAATTCTTGCGATCAAACTTGGTGGATTCGGGGATCTCCGACCGCAGCGCCAGGCCAGTTAGCAGCGTGTATTCGACAGCCTGGCGATTGATCACCGGCAGGACGCCGGGCATGCCGAGGCAGATCGGGCACACGTGGCTATTGGGCGGCGAGCCGGCGTAGTCTGGCGAGCAGCCGCAGAACATCTTGCTCTGTGTCGCCAGTTGGACGTGGCACTCCAGGCCAATGACGGTTTCGTAGACCATCAGGTAGTCCTCTGGGCCAGCGGCGAGCGCAGTGTGTGCCACGACGTAGATTGTTCGAAGGCGTGCGCGATGCGCAACACGGTGGCCTCGTCGAGGGCTTTGCCGATGATCTGCAGACCGACCGGCAGGCCGCCAACCATTCCAGCGGGCACGCTGATGCCCGGCAAACCGGCCAGACTCGTTGGGATGGTGAAGAGGTCGTTCAGATACATCGCCAGTGGGTCCTGCGTCTTCGCCCCGAGCGGAAACGCCACGTTGGGACTCGTCGGCCCGACCACGGCGTCAAAGGTTTCGAAGACCTTGTCGAAGTCCTGTTTGATCAGCGTACGGACTTTCTGCGCCTTCAGATAGTAAGCATCGTAGTAACCAGATGAGAGGGCATACGTGCCCAGGACGATGCGGCGCTTCACTTCGCGACCGAATAGCTGGCCGCGGGTACGTTCGTAGATGTCCCACAGGCTGTCGCCTTGTTCACGCAGAGACGAGCTGTATTTGATGCCGTCATAGCGTGCCAGGTTGGCGCTGGCTTCGGCTGGCGCAATGAGGTAATAGGTCGCCAGACCGTACTGTGTATGTGGCAGGCTGACTTCGCCCAGCTCCGCGCCCAGACTTTCTAAATGTTTGATGCCGGCTTTGACGGATGCTTCGACGGCTGGCTCCATGCCCTCGACCGAGAAATACTCGCGCGGTAAGGCCAGCCGTATGCCCTTCAAGCTGGGCTCGCGTCCGAGCGCGGCGGTGTAATCGGGCACCGGCGTGTTGAGCGACGTCGAATCGCACGGGTCATGGCCAGCGATAGCATTCATGACCAGCGCGGCGTCGTCGACGGTTCGGGTGAATGGGCCGATCTGATCGAGCGATGAGGCAAAGGCGATCAACCCGTAGCGGCTTACGCGGCCATACGTCGGTTTGAACCCGACGACGCCGCACAGCGCGGCGGGCTGGCGGATCGAGCCGCCAGTATCCGTGCCAAGCGAAAACGGGGCGAGCTCAGCGCCGACCGACGCGGCCGAGCCACCGCTCGAGCCGCCTGGGACGCGCTCCAGGTCCCACGGGTTGCGGGTGGGGTAGAAGGCCGAGTTCTCGGTGGACGAGCCCATGGCGAATTCGTCCATGTTGGCTTTGCCGAGCAACGTGGTGCCGGCTTCGGCGAGGCGGCGCGTGATCGTGCCGTCCTCGATGGGGATGAAGTTCTCCAAGATCTTCGAGCCGGCGGTGGTGCGTATGCCGCGTGTGATCAGGACGTCTTTGAGGATCATCGGCACGCCAAGCAGCGGCGAGACCTCGCCCGCGGCGATGCGGTCATCCGCGCGGCGGGCTTGGGCTTCGGCGGTCTCTCGGGTGACGGTAAGCAGTGAGCGGATGGTCTGGTGGTCGAGGGCCTCAATGCGATCGAGGTGCGCCCGCGCGACGTCGAGGGCGGAGACTTCGCGGCGCTGCAGACGGTCGCGCAGCTCTCGTATGGACAGTGCTGTCAGTTCAGCCACGGCCGTCAGTCCAGCACGGGCGGAACGAGGAACTGTCCGTCGCGCGTCGCGGGGGCATTCTGCAGAATCTCTTCGACCGGCCACGACGGTCGCGAGACATCGTCGCGCATAACGTTGGTCAGCGGGATGACCTGCGCTGTCGGCGGGATGGTCGATGTGTCGAGCTGTCGCAGCGCTTCCATCGCATCCAGGATGTGGTCGAGCTCGGAGGCCAGCTGATCCATCTCGCTGTCGGATAGCCCCAGGCGGGCCAGCCGGGCAACATGCTGCACTTCTGCGCGCGTAATGGTCATCGCGGCCACGAGTATAGGTTCAGCCGGATCGGCTATGCAGCGAGCCGGGCACGGACGAGCCCGAGCGCTGCGCGCGCTTCCGAGACGCCCAGCAACAGCAGCAGCGCGACATACGCCAGCGTGCCGAGGGCAGCCGCCGCGAGCAGGCCGAGCAGAGCGCCGGCGAGGGCCAGTGTCGGCCAGGCGACCAGCAGCAGACCACCGACAAGGGCGGCGGCCGGGACGACGCGCAGTAGAAAAGGCCCCAGCGCCGAGCCGAGGCGCAGACCTGGCAGCGCTCGCTCGAGCAAGACGAGCAGGATCAGCGCGTGACTGCTGTTCTGGATCGCATTGGCCAGCGCCAGGCCGACTGCGCCGAGCGGACCAATCAGCGACAGGGCCACGCCCAGATAGATCACCACGCACACGACCCCGACGAGCACCGGCGTGCGCGCGTTCTGGCGCGCATAAAAAGCGTTGATGAGCAGATAGTCGACGGCCGTCAGTGGCAGCATCGGCGCGTAGGCTACGAAGATCGCCGCGGTGCGGGCCGTGTCGGCCGCCGAAAACGCGTTCCGCTCGAACAGCAACGTGATCAGCGGCTGGTTGAGCGCGACCACGCCAGCCAGGATGGGCAACATCAGCAGCAGCACCAGCTTCAAGCCGAACAGGAGCGCTTCGCGGTAGCCGGCCCGACTGTTTTCGGCCTGGTCGTTGAAGGCCGAGAGTGTGGGCAGGATGGCGAAGGAAACGGCCAGGCCGACGATGCCGAGCGGGAACTGGATGACCCGCGTCGCATACTCCATAGAGCTCAGATTGCCTTCGGGCAGCTTGAGGGCCAGGTTGCGATCGATCAGCGTACTGGCGGCGGAGACGACGAGGCCCGCGGCGACGGTGCCGCCGAGGACGAGAATCCGCCGCACGCTGGGATCCTGCAGGTCGAT
>DASYKL010000067.1:0-5508 GCA_035995405.1 Chloroflexota bacterium | reverse complement strand
ATCTCCATCAACGCGACCAGGCCATGGACTTCGGCCTCGGTCGGCATCAGCTCGGCCAGGATGCGGCCGAGGCGCAAGGCGTCCTCGCACAACTCAGGCCGCATCCAATCGTCGCCAGCCGTCGCTGAGTAGCCCTCATTGAATATCAGGTAGATGACTTCGAGGACCGACGACAGCCGCGGCGCCAGCTCGTCGGCACTCGGAACTTCGAAGGGCACGTGCGCCTCGGCCAAGGTCCGTTTGGCGCGCACAATGCGCTGGGCCACGGTCGGTTCGGGGACCAGAAAGGCGCGGGCGATCTCATCAGTGGTCAGGCCGCCGAGCAGCCGCAACGTCAGCGCGACGCGCGCTTCGGTCGACAGAACCGGGTGACAGGCGATGAAGACCAGTCGCAAGAGGTCGTCGCCGATGGGATTGTCGAGGTCGGCGCTGAAATCGGGTGGGGTGAGCTCTTGCTGCTCGACTTCGCGGCCGAGCTCTTCCTGCTTTTTTTCCAGGCGCGCCTTGCGGCGGAGCGTATCGATCGCCCGAAACTTCGCGGCGGCCATGAGCCAGGCCCCCGGGTTATCTGGAACCCCGGTCTCCGGCCATTTCTCAAGGGCGGCGACAAGGGCGTCCTGCGCCAGCTCCTCAGCGAGCCCAACATCACGGACGATGCGGGTGAGTCCCGCGATTAACCGAGCAGATTCGATACGCCAGACGGCGTCGATGGCGCGATGCGTATCGGACCCTGGCACAGCCCCCCGATCAGAACACGGCCAGTGCGCGTACTGCAACCTACCGCGACGTGCGCGAGTACGCGTCGGGCGATCCTGCGGCCAACCGACCCCGCACCGCTGGCATCCGACTCGTCCTACGTACTGGGCGGGAGAGCGGCGAGCTCGCGCTCGGCAGCCTCTAGCGTTCGCTGCGCAGAAGCCTGGGCCTTTTCGGCCTGGTCCCGTCGCTGCGCCGCGGTACGCGCGGCTTTGTCGGCATCAACCGCCTCACGCTGAAGGGTGTGTACCTGCTGTTGGAGAGTTTCGAGCTGCGCTCGGACGCCGCGGCTGTGCTCGTCAGCCGCCTGCGCATTGCGCTGATCCTCGGCGAGCGTCGCCGCCGCAGCATCGCGCGCTGCTCCAGCCTCGCGGACTTGCGCCTCCGCCTGCTCCCGCTTCTCGCGCGCCCGCTGCGCTGCCCGCGCCGCGACCTCGTCAATCTTCGGAGGCCGTAGCGGTGTGGGCGCATTTTCATCTCCGCGGGCGGGCGGTGATTCCTGACGAGCGCCGCCACCTGCCGCGGCCCCAGCGGCCGGCAAAGTGCCGAACCCGGCATAGGCGGCTGGCTTGACCAGCCGTCCCGTGCGGATCTCATCCATAACCTCCGGTCGCGCCAGCGCCGCTGAGAGCGTTTCTTGTGCCTCGCGCTCCATCGCCGGACTGACCGACACGCCAGCCTCCTCGGCCAGAGCCCGCGACCGACGGACCAGCGCCGACTCCAGCTCTCGCCGTTGCGCCGTCAGCCGGTGCAGCTCCGGGCCAGACGCCTGCGCCTGCGCTTGGCTCAATCCCTGGGCGACCTGGAACAGCTGCTCCAGCACATCGCGCTGGTCGCGCCACAGCAGGTTGATGAGCCAGGCGCTCTGGGTTGGACGACGCAACTTCCCGAGCTCGCGCGCCAGCACTTGTTGGCCGCGAGCACGCGCATCCTTGACCTGCTCATCCCGCGCGGCGGCGAACTCGTCGGGCCGCCGTGCATAGAGCTCATCGGCGAGGGCGTCCAGCTCGCGGTCAGCCGCCGACGCGGTATCGGCGCCGCCGTCGGATTTGGACCCGGGGTCCGCATTGCCCGAACGTGCCGCGCTCATCGTGTTCATCTTCCCACGCCGTAAGCCGACACGGGAAGCTGAACGCTGAACGCACCCGCGGTCACGCGGTGAGCAACGCCGCGCCTGTTCCGGCCGCCTCCGGCACCCCGCTGACCGCCGGCGTGTACGTCAGCATGACCACCCGCGAGCCCATAATCCGCGAGCCGACCAGCTCCCAGATTGAGCGGCGCGTCGAGAACGTCAGACATCGGTTGGCCTCCCCCAGCACCACCGGATTGACGAAGATGCGGTACTCGTCGATGAGTCCCAGAGGTCCCAGCGCCGAGATGATGCTCGAGCTGCCCATGATCACCATGTCGCCGCCAGGCTGGGCCTTCAGCTTCTGAATTTCGGTGGCCAGGTCGCCTGTGAGCAGGGTCGAATTTTGCCAATCGACGCGATCCAGGGTCCGCTAGACAACGACCTTGCGGAGCGCGTTCGTGTAGCCGGCCACGACCGGGTCGTCGGCGATGCCTGCTGGCGTCGGCCAGTACGACGCCATCAGCTCATAGGTAGTGCGCCCAAACACGAGCGTATCGACGGATGTCAGCAAGTCAGTGGTATTGGCGCCGAAGTTGTCGTCGATGACATGCCACTCAATGCCGCCATCGTGTGTGGCGATGAAGCCGTCCAGGCTGACCATGTTTAGAAACCAATAATTTTCTCATCAGGGTTTGATCCCTTCTGCTGATTGGTGCTGAGGCCTGCGTTAGACCATGCTTGTCTGGCGTTGTAGCTCCCGCCCCAAAGCGTCGAGCAGCTCCCCCGTCCCGTGCTCTCGCTCCGAGGCCTAGTCCAGGCCGTCCAGGTAGGCCCCTTGCTCGGTCAGGATCAGCCGCGTCGCGGCGCCTTGTGCTTTGAGCTCGATCGTGGCGACCGAGACCGAGATCCGTTCGCCGTTGAGTGACATCTGGTAGCTGGTGATGATGCGCTCGTTCGGCACGATGTCTTCGTAGCGGGCTTCGAAGGCGTACGTCGGGCCGCCTTCAGGGCCTCCGCGGCTGCTCTCTTGACCGCCGATGCGGAAATCGAGCTCGTACTGTTCTGGGCCCATTTCCTCTGGGGCAGCGAACCAGCGTTGCTTGATGGACTTGTCGGCGAAGGCGGCGAAGGCGGCGAAGACGCGGGCGGGCGGGACGTCGTAGGTACGTTCGAGGACGAACGTGGCGTGGGTCACGGATCGGTCGGTCATGGTGTGCTCCCGTGGTCTGGTTGATCGCTGGTCTCGGCGAGCAGATTGCCGAGACGGTCGAGGCGGCGCTCCCAGGACGTCCGCCGGGCAATAATCCAGTGCTCGGCCGACCGCAGGACTGTTGGCTCGATGGTGCAGGTCCGCACGCGGCCGGTCTTTTGAGAGCGGACGAGTCCGCTGCTTTCGAGGACCTGGAGGTGCTGGACGACTGCCGAGAGCGACATATCAAACGGCTGGGCGAGCTCGCTGACCGAAGCGGGTCCGCGACACAACCGTTCGACCATGGCCCGCCGAGCAGGGTCGGCGAGGGCCTGGAAGACGCGGTCGAGAGGCGGCGCCTGTTGGTCAAGCATACGCTTAAGTATTAGGCCAGCCTCAGCCAACAGTCAAGTGATTACTTAAGCGATAATGCCGGCGCATTTTGCCACGTGCTGGCAGCGGGGGGCGCGCGTTTCCCCGACCCGTACTGCTTGTGACGAAGGTTCAGTTGCCCATGACGAGCCCGCCATCTACGTGCAAGGCCTGCCCGGTCATGTAGTCCGAATCGCGACTGGCGAGAAAGCTCACCACCCCTGCCAGATCCTCTGCTTTCTCGGGCCGGCCGAGTGGAATCCCGACGATCCGTCGTTTCCACGCCTCACCCGTTTGCCAACCTTCTATCTCGGTCCAGTCCTCATCGATCTTGGCCCACATGGCGGTATCCACCACCCCCGGGCAAATGCAGTTGGACGTGATCTGCAACGGCGCCAGCACCTGCGCCGCGGTCCGCGTCACGCTTACTACGCCGGCCTTGCTCGCCGCGTAGTGGACCATGTAGACCTGCCCGCCGCGGTACGCCGCGATCGAGGCAGTGTTGATGATCTTGGCGCGCAGCTCAGAGCGGGGCATCAACTCCTGGCGACGCATGCGCTTGGCCGCCGCCTGGAGCACGAAAAACACCGCCCGCAAGTTGACGTTCATCATGCGGTCCCACTCCGCTTCGGTCACCTCCAACAGTGGTCGCGCTTCGGCAATACCGGCATTGTTGAAGAGCACATCCAGGCGTCCCCACGTGTCATACGCCGTGTCGATCATCCGCTGGATGTCGGCGCTCTTGGTGACGTCGACCTGAATCGCGGATTGGCCGAGCTCATCGGCGAGCGACTGCGCGGCCTCGCCATTCGCATCGGCGAGTAACAACTGGGCGCCCTCGGCTGCCAGGCGTCGTGCGCAAGCCGACCCGATGCCACCCGCGGCACCGGTAATCAGCACATGGGAGGTGGCGTGTCGGTCGATCATGAGACCACAGCATCGTACATGCGCCGCTGCCGCTCGGCAGCCGCGCGATACGTTGCGGTGTGCTCCGCACGCGGCAGAAATCGAGTCCGCCCGATGGGCTGGATTGCCTCGAGCGGTTGCTGCAAATAATCCAGCGTCTCGAGCGCCAGCAGACTGGCGCCGCGACTCGATCCTTCCTGTGTTGAGGACGCCAGCACCGGTCGATCCAGCACGTCGGCCAGGATTTGCATCCAGGCTGGCGAATGCAGCAAGGCACCGCCGGTGGCCACGATTTCGGTGCTGCCGGTGACGGTGTGTTGGAGGATGCCATCGATTTCGCCGAAGCGGAGTGCGATCGCCTCCATGCACGCGCGCAAAATATCCAACGGTTGGGTATGTAGCCGCAATCCGACAATTGCGCCGCGCGCATCATCCGACCAGCCAGGACTCCGTTCGCCGCCCCAGAACGGCAGGACGGTTAGTCCGTGGCTGTCGGGGGCGAGCGCCGCGATGGCGGCTTCGGAGCGTTTCAACGATGGCAGCCGCAACGAGCCGTGTAGCCAGTCCATCAACGCGCCGCCATCGTTGAGGGCACCACCCATCACCAGGCGGCGCTCATCGACGCGGTAACACCAGGAACCCCACTGAATGGTGAATGGTCCGTCGGGGGCCCAGACGACGCGCTCGGCACCGGAGGTGCCGATCATGATGGCGACATGGTCGGGCGTGGTGCAGCCGGCGCCGAGGTTGCTGCACGCGCCGTCGCCGACCGCCGGCAGCCAGGGCACGTTTTTCAAAGTGGGCCAACGGCGGGCAATATCGTTTCGGGTCGGGGCAGTGTCACTGAGGGGGACGATGCGCGACAAACACTCCGGCTCGACGCCGAGCGTCGTCAGGAGCGGTCTGTCCCAGGTGCAGGAGTGCAGGTCGAGCAGGCCGGTGCCGGAGGCCATCGACACGCTAACACCAGCATGGTTGGTGAAGTGCTGGAGCAGGAGCTCGCCGAATGAAACCCAGCGTTGGACCCTCGCGAACAGACCCGGCTGGGTGCGGCGGAGCCAGGTCAGTTTCGCTGGCCAGTAGGTCCAGTGGAGGAGACAGCCGGTGCGCGCATGGGCCGCTCGGGTGTTGAGCGTCTCGCGCAACGTGCCGACGTCATCGCGACTGCGCGCGTCGAGCCACGGATAGATGGGCGTGAGCGGCTGGCCGTTGG
>DASYKL010000066.1:0-6032 GCA_035995405.1 Chloroflexota bacterium | reverse complement strand
CCGAAGACGGCTGCCAAACGGGGCACGACAAAAGGCGCGCCAGCAGCGGCCAAGCCAGCGGCGACCACCACGCGCAAGCCGGCAACCGCTCGCAAGCCCGCGGCCAAGAAGGGCTAAAGCCTCTTCGGCGCTGGGCAGCGCTTCGACAGAAGTCGACTGCCGCCCCGCGCCGCGCCAGGACGTTCGGCCGAATCGCCCCGCCTGATTCGGCGATGCTGCTCCCCAGGCGGATGGGCATCCGGCACTCGTGCGGGGCCGTGTCGCGACCAGAGCTGTGCGGCCTGGCGCGTTTGGGCGGTATAGGAAATGACGTGCTAGACTGTTCGTGCGAAAACCGACTGACCAGTCGGTCGGTTTTCAGTCGTGAGTCTGGCCTTGCCCGTCGAACAGCTCCGCTCTCAGCAACGCCATCAGCGCATCCTTGACGCCGCGACACGCGTCTTTGCCGCCAAGGGCTATCACGGCACACTCGTCGATGAGATCGCCCTCGAAGCAGAGACCTCCAAAGGCGGCGTCTACTTCCACTTCCCGAATAAGCAGGCCATCTTCCTGGCCCTGTTCGACCGTCTGGCCGACCTCCTTCGGGAACGCATCGAAGTTGCCGTAGCCAGGCAGAACCAGCCCGTGGCGCGGGCCGAAGCGGCCTTGCGTGTCGTCCTCGACACGTTTGCCAGCCACCGTCGGCTGGCGCGTTTGTTCATGGTCGAGTCGCTCGGCGCAGGCCCAGAGTTCAACGCCCGCATGATCGAGATCCGGGCCGATTTTGCCCAGCTCATCAAGACCCACCTCGACGACGCGGTGACGCAAGGTGCGATCCCGCCGCTCGACACGGGTGTCGCCGCGTCGGCGTGGTTCGGGGCGGTCAACGAGGTGGTCATCCATTGGGCGATGGCCGACCAGCCAGGCAAATTGGAAGACGCCTATCCGACCATCCGCGCGCTCCTGCTGCGCGGGATACAGGCCGATGCTGGCTGACGCGCCGCGCGGCGCCGAGCCCGCCTACCGCGAGGCCTTTGCCCGCGCACAGCGCCTCGGCCGACCGGTTCTGGCGAGTTGGACGCGGCCGATCCCGCAGTCCGATGCGATCGGCTTTTTCGCCCAGGCGGACGCCAGTGACGAGCGTGCGCTCTGGCTGCGGCCCTCGAGTGGCGAAGCGCTGGTCGGCGTTGGCGCGGCCCACGTGCTGACTGGCCGCGGCGCCACGCGCTTTTCGGAGATCGACGCGGCGTGGCGCGACTTGCTCGCCGACGCCGTCATCGATGACACAGGAGAGGCCGGTGCCGCGGGCGGGCCACGACTGCTCGGCGGCTTCAGCTTCGACCCATCGCAGGCGCCATCTGGCCTGTGGGCAGGTTTTTCCGATGGCCGCATGGTGCTACCGGAGCGGCTGCTCGTGGTCCGCGACGGCGCGACGTGGCTGACCACCAACGTCCTGGCCGGGCCGGACGGCGACGACGGGCGGTCCGCGCCGACGGGCCAGCCGACGCTGCTCGGGCGGTCGACGACCGCCCAGGCTGCCGCTGCGGCGCAGGCCGACGAAGCAGAAGCAGATGCAGACGCAGAAGAGGCGGCACCCGGGATGGCGCCCGAGCAGTGGCAACGCCTCGTCGGCGACACTGCTGGCGCCATCAGACGCGGCGAGCTGGGACTCGAAAAAGTGGTCCTCGCCCGCGCCCGACGCGTCCATCTCCCCGCTCCCATCAACGCCCGCGCACTCCTGCGGACGCTTGCCGAGGCTTACCCCAGCTGCACCGTCTTCGCCATCGGTCACGCGCAGGCGATGTTCGTCGGCGCGACACCCGAGCGACTGATCGCCCTGAGCAATGGCCTGGCCACCAGCATGGCCCTGGCTGGCTCTGTTTCCCGAGGTGCGACACTGGCCGAGGACGAGGCGCTTGCCCTGCAGCTCCTGGCCGACCCCAAGGAGCAGGCGGAGCATGCCGTCGTCGTCAGTGCGCTCCGCGACGGCTTGACTCGTGCTGGCCTGTGTACGCGGATCATCGCTGACGCGCAGCCACGCGTGCAAAAACTGCCCAACCTGCAGCATTTGCTGACCCATGTCCACGGCCAGGTCGCGCCGGGTACGAGTGTGCTCGACCTGGTTGCCCGGTTGCATCCGACGCCGGCCGTCGGCGGTTCACCGAGCGCTGTCGCTTTGGACTTCATGCGGGCGCACGAAAAACTCGATCGCGGCTGGTACGCCGGGCCGCTCGGCTGGCTCGATGCCAGTGGCAACGGCGAGTTCGTGGTCGGCATTCGTTCGGCGCTGCTCCGCGGTCGGTCAGCCACCCTGTTCGCCGGCTGTGGCATCGTCGCCGAGTCCCAGGTCGCGGCGGAGTACGCCGAGTCGAATTGGAAGCTGCGGCCGTTGCTCGGCGCGCTCGGCGTTGCGGAATGACCGCCGTTCAACAAGCGCTCGACGTGTCCGTCGGTGCTTTCGTCGACGAGCTGGGGCGGGCTGGGATTCGGCATGTCTGTGTCTGTCCGGGCTCGCGGTCGACGCCACTGGCCATCAAGCTGGCGCAAGCCGACAACATCAAGCTGTGGATGCACCTCGACGAGCGTTCGGCTGCCTTTTTCGCCCTCGGACTGGCCAAGACGCTGCGCGCTCCGGTCGCGCTACTTGCCACCTCCGGCACTGCCGCGGCCAACTTCTTACCGGCCGTCGTCGAGGCGCGCCTGGCGCGCGTACCGCTGGTCGTCCTTACCGCCGATCGACCGCACGAGCTGCGCGACGTGGGTGCGCCACAGACCATCGACCAGTTGCGCCTGTACGGCGAGCACGTCAAGTGGTTCTTCGATCTGCCCGAGCCGGAGCTCTCGGCCGAGCACGTGCGCCTGGTCCGCACGCTGGCCGGGCGAGCGGTGGGCAGCGCGGTCGCCGAGCCCGCCGGGCCGGTGCATCTCAACTGGCCGTTTCGCGAGCCGCTGGTGCCGTTGCCGGTCGACTCCGACAGCCCCGCGATGTGGGGCGCCAGAGCTGACCGCGGGCCGTATGTCGCCGTCGAGACCGGTCGCCTGGTCCCGTCACCCGAGCTCGTCGAGCGGCTAGCCGCCGAGCTGGCCGCGGCGCCGCGCGGGCTGATCGTGTGCGGTCCGCAGGACGATCCCGAGCTGCCCCGAGCTGTTGTCGCGTTGGCCCAGGCGACGGGCTACCCCGTTCTGGCCGATGCGCTGTCCGGCGTACGCACTGGGCCACACGACCGGTCGCTGGTCATCGATGCGTACGACGCATTTCTCCGCGATGACCCGACCACGGCAGTGCTGCTGCCACAGGTCGTCATGCGAGTGGGCGCGCCGCCGACCTCCAAACCGTTGCAGCAGCTCCTCGAGCGCGCCGCGCGGCAGATCGTGGTCGACCCAGGCGGCTGGCGCGAGCCGAGCGGCCTGGCCAGCGCTGTGCTGCACGTCGATCCCCGATTGCTCTGCACCGCTCTCGCCACGGTTGTGCCCGCGCGCGGACCAGGCGAATGGCATGCCACCTGGCGGCGCATCAACGCTGTTGCCCGCCAGGCGATCGAACGCCACCTGAACTCCGAGACGGATCTGAGTGAACCGAAGGTGATCGCCGAGCTGCAACCGTTGCTGCCTGCGAACGCCGTCGTCTATGCCGGCAACAGCATGCCGGTACGGGATCTCGACACGTTTTTGCGCACCGACGCTGCACCAATACGGTGCTTGTCGAACCGTGGCGCCAACGGCATCGACGGCGTCATCTCCAGTGCCCTGGGCGCCAGCGCCGCGGGGGCTCGACCGGTGGTCCTGCTGATCGGTGACGTGTCCTTCTATCACGACCTGAACGGCTTGCTGGCCGCGCGGCAGCATCACCTCGATCTCCTGGTCGTGTTGATCAACAACGACGGCGGCGGCATCTTTTCGTTCCTGTCGCAAGCCGAGACCGCATCGGTTGGCGAGCACTTCGAGCTGCTCTTTGGCACGCCGCATGGTCTGGACTTCCGCCCGTTCGTCGAAGGCTACGGCGGCCATTTTGCCCGGGCCGACGATTGGCCAATGTTTCTCACCGCTATCAACGACGGGCTGCACCAGCCTGGCCTGCGGGTCATCGAGGTGCAAACGCAAAGAGCGCGCAACGTGGCGCAGCATCGGGCGATCTGGCAAACGGTCGCCGCGGCGCTGGCACCGGCTGCTGTTGGCTGAGCCGTGCGGCTGAACGACGTCGACCTGCACGTGACAGTCGACGGACAGGGGCCGCCGCTGCTCCTGCTGCACGGGTTCAGCGGCAGCCTGCGTAGTTGGGACGACGTGCGGTTACGACTGCGCGATCGAGCGACGCTGATCGCGATTGATGCGCTTGGCCACGGCCAGTCGAGTGCCCCAGACGACCCGTCGCGATACAGCCTGGAGTGGTTGAGCCGAGACCTGCTGGCGCTGCTCGACGCGCTGCATCTGCCGAGTGCAGCGGTGCTCGGCTACTCGATGGGCGGCCGCATGGCCCTCTTCTTTGCTGTCCAGCACCCCACGCGCGTGCGGCACCTGATCCTCGCCAGCGCCTCGCCCGGCATCGAGGAGCCGCGCGAGCGCCAACAGCGCATCGCCAGCGATGAGGCCCTGGCCACACGCATCGAGCGCGACGGGATCGAGGCCTTCGTAGCCGAATGGGAGCGGCTGCCGCTGCTGCGTCTGGCGCCGCACGTGCCTGACGACGTGCGCGCCGCCCAGACCACGCTGCGCCTCCAGAATCGGCCGTCTGGCCTGGCCAACAGCCTGCGGGGCGCTGGGACTGGCCAGCAGCCATCGCTGTGGGCCGACCTCGCCCATCTGCGGCTGCCGGTCACGCTCCTGGCCGGTGAGCTTGACACGCGCTATGTGCGGATTGCTGAACGCATGCAGGCGTTGCTGCCGACGTCGACGCTTCACGTCCTGGAAGCGGCTGGCCACACCAGCCACGTGGACCAGCCGGACGAGTTCACATCCGTGCTCACATTGGCTCTTGACAACAAATTGACACCTTCGGCGGAACGTTGCTAGACTGAGGTCGAACGCCTGTTCTATCGAACATGCTAGCGAGTAGCGGCGCAGTCCACAGGCGCCGGAGGGGAAGGTCCGTGTCGGCCACATGAATACAAATCCGAGTCCGGGTCTCAGTCTCAAGAAGCTCTCGGAGCGGCAGAAAAACATCCTCAAGTACATCGAGTCGTATGTCGATGAGCGGGGCTATCCGCCCAGCATCCGCGAGATCGGCGACCGGGTGGGGATCTCGTCGACGTCGGTCGTTGATTACAACCTGAAGGTCCTCGAGCGCGACGGTTACATTCGGCGGGACAAGGAAGTCTCGCGCGGGCTGGAGCTGGTCGGCACACAGAGGGCGTCTCGTGGCCACGCGCCGCAGCCGCGGCTGGTGCGTATCCCGGTCATCGGTCGAATCGCGGCTGGTTTGCCCATCGAAGCGATCGAGGACCCCGATGACGTCGTCGAGCTGCCTGTTGGGGCGGTGCCTGAGGACTGCTATGCGCTGCGCGTTCGCGGTACCTCGATGATCGACGACCACATCGATGATGGCGACCTGGTGGTCGTTCGTCCACAGCAGAGTGTCGATAACGGCGACATCGCCGTGGCCATCGTCAGTGATGCCACGGAGAACGGTGGGGCGACGTTGAAGCGGTTCTATCTGGAAGGGCACACGGTGCGTTTACAGCCGCGCAATCCGGCCATGCAGCCGATCCTGGTCCCGGCCGACCAGGTCGAAGTGCGCGGCAAGGTCGTCAAGCTGCTGCGCGATCTCTAACGCCAGGCTGCCCAGCGTACGTGAGCCTGGGCGACCCTGGCACAATCTCAGGCGATGAGCCAGTCGCGCAATGGGCGACGCGCCGATACGAAGCCGCGCCGTCTCAGCGTGATTGCCGATCCGCTGAAACGAGAAGCGGTCGCCCTCGCTGAAAAGATGCGCGCCTGGCTGAAGGAGCGCAACGCGTACGCCGAGGATCCTGCCCAGGCTGATGTCCAGGTCGTCATCGGCGGCGACGGTATGGTCGTCCGCGCCGCGCGCGTACTATGCGACCTGCCCGTTCTCG
>DASYKL010000065.1:0-1534 GCA_035995405.1 Chloroflexota bacterium | reverse complement strand
CGGCCAAGGCCGCCATCGTCGGCATGACCCGCGGTCTGGCACGTGAGTGTGCTCCGTTCGGCGTCAACGTCAATTGCGTCCGGCCCGGCTGGACGGATACCGAGGGCACATCGCGCGCAACGCCGGAGGTCAAGGCCAATGCGATTAAGGAAATGCCGCTCGGTCGCACCGGCCGGCCGGAGGACATTGCCGGTGCGGTGCTGTTCCTCGTGTCGGATTTCTCGACCTATATGACCGGCATGGCGCTCGATGTCAATGGCGGCTTGTTCATCGGTTAGGTCTCGACCACGCTGGCAAAGTCCGCGAAAGCCGCGATCGAGTCGATTGGCCGCGGACTCAGCCCCTGGGCGTGCTGCTCCGCTGCGAGCAATCGGAGCATCGCTGCATTGGCGCGCAGTCCGTGTGGCTGCCGATCGCCAGCCAACTGATCCGCCAGCCAGCGTTGATGTGATCCATTGAAGGCGGCGTAAAGGGCCTGCGCGATCCAGGGCATCTGCTCGAAGACTGCCCGCCGCAGCGCGAGCAGGTGGTGAGCTGGGCAAAATCCAAGCGTCCGCCCGTAGTCCCGTTCAGCGTCTTCATAGTCCACAAGCAGATGCCTGATGGGCGCATCCGCCTCGCCCACGCCACGTGGATCGATGGGACACACTATGGCTTCAAGCTCACCCTCGAGCAGCATCTGTCGCAGCGTCTGCCCGTCCGCTAGCTGGTGGACATTCGGCGGCAAGTCCACGCTCGGCCGATGGCCGCGCGCGTCGTAACTCGCGTCCTCAACTGGCCCGAGCCACCAGGTCACGTCCTGAATGTCCACGTTCGCGGCTCGCAACGCGGCGCGCGCCCAGGTATTGCCGGTGTCCGGCCAACCACTGATACCAACGCGCTTCGCGCGTAGCTCGGGCAGTCGAGTGAGCCGTGAGTCGCGCTGCACGTAGAACGAGCGGTGCCGAAACGTACGCATCAAAAATACCGGCACGCCCACCCAGCGACGGTCGCCGGCCGCGTGGTACAGCAGGTATTGACTCAGCGACTGTTCACACGCCTGGACCCCGCGATCATCACGCGCCGGCGTCAGCGCGGCGAAGCGGTCCAGGTGCAGGTCCAGTCCCTCCACGCTGACTTCGCCGCGCACCAAAGGCGCCAGGTGATCCCAATTATTGGTCGCGACCGTGATCCTGGGCGAGCTCAAGCCGTCACACTCTAGTCGACCGAGCGGCACGAACGCCGCCAGGCTGTCCGTGTGGTCGTGAGCCGCGCCGAGCCTGGCTACTGTCCTTCGATCGCCACGTGTGATACTGGGTGGTGCGCTACTGGATCAATACCATCTCGCGCGATCACGTCCTGGCCGGTCAAGCGGGTGGCTTCACCCAAGCCAACCACGGCCGAGCGACGCATCTGCGACGGCTCGCGCTCGGTGACCTGATGGCGTTTTACTCGCCGCGAACAAGCTATCCCGATGGTGCGCCCCTGCAAGCGTTCACCGCCATCGGACGCGTCGCCGACACCGTCCCTTACCAGGTTGAAATGACGCCGACGT
>DASYKL010000064.1:0-3008 GCA_035995405.1 Chloroflexota bacterium | reverse complement strand
GATAGCTCCGCCGTCGTTGCCCTCGATCATGCGGTTGGAGTTGCGTGGATCGATCCACAGGCCGTGGTTGTCGCCGTGGGGCGTCGGGATGGCTTCGAACGTCTTGCCACCATCGATCGAACGCCATGCATTCAGGTTCATGATCCAGACCGTGTTGGCGTCCTGCGGGTCGGCGTAGACGTGCATGTAGTACCAGGGTCGACGGCGAAGATCGGCGTCTTCGGAGAGGCGGTCCCAGGTCTCGCCGTAGTCGTCCGAGCGGAACAGCGCGCCGTCTTCTGCTTCGACGAGGGCCCAGACTCGGCCGGGCAGAGCCGGTGAGGCAGTGACGCCGATGCGGCCGAGCAGGCCTTTGGGCAAGCCCTTGTTGCGGGACAGGTCGGTCCAGGTGGTGCCGCCGTCCAGGCTACGCCAGATTCCGGAGTCTTCACCGCCACTTTCGGCCGCGTACGGGTAGCGGCGGCCTTGCCACAGGGCCGCGTACAGCACGCGAGGATTTTTGTAGTCCATCGACAGGTCAGCGGCGCCTGCGCGATCGCTCTTGTGGAGGACGCGGTCCCAGGACTTGCCGCCGTCGCTCGAGCGGAAGATGCCGCGCTCGGCATTAGGGCCCCAGGCGTGGCCGAGGGCGGCTACGTAGACCAGATCGGGGTTGGTGGGGTGGACGACGACGCGGCTGATGTGGCGGCTGTCTGGCAAGCCGAGATTGCGCCAGGTGTGACCGCCGTCGTCCGAACGGTAGACACCGTCGCCGTGTGAGACGTTGCTGCGGATGCAGGCTTCGCCGGTGCCGGCGTAGACCACGCTGGAGTCGGAGTCCGAAACCGCTATGGCGCCGATGGCCGCGGTTTGGAAGAAGCCGTCGGAGACGTTGATCCAGTGCGATCCGCTGTTGGTAGTCTTCCAGACGCCTCCAGCGCAGGCGCCGAAATAGAACGTACCGACGTCAGTCGGATGTCCCGCCACGGCAACGCAGCGCCCGCCGCGATGTGGCCCAATGCAGCGCCAGTCGAGAGTTCTGAACAAGCGGTCGTCCATCAACGCTCCTCGGAGGTTTTCTTGACTCTGTACACGGTACCCCCTTGCCGGTTGATGGCGGTGGGTCAGATGTCCTCGCCAGCAGCGATCGCGGTGAGGCGTCGTTTGTGATCGGCCTGCATGGCGCGGTACAGACGGCCGGCGTAGCTGATGCGGCGTACGCCGAGCGCGCGTAGTCGCGCCTGCTCTGGCGCACCCCGAAAACCAGGAATGACATTGAGTGGACCGGGGACTGCATCCAACAGCGCGACGATCGCGGCCTCATCGTTCACACCGATCGGGAAAAAGCAATCGGCGCCCGCTTCGATATAGAGCCGCCCACGCCGAATCGCCTCTTCCAGCGGTGGCGGACCGTCCGGTATCGGATGCAGAAACACGTCCGCGCGGGCGTTGATGACGATCTGGACCCCGGTGGCCTGGGCAGCCCTCTTGACCGCTGCGAGCCGCTCGGCCTGCGCGCCAGCGTCCCGCAACGTCTGGCCAGTGCGGTGGTCGGTGTCCTCCAGGTTGCAGCCAACCGCGCCCGCGGCGAGCAGTCGCTCTACGAGTTGCTCGGGGGTCAGGCCATAGCCCGATTCGATGTCCGCGGTGACGGGCACCTGGACCGCTCGGCTGATGCGACGAATTGCCGCGAACATCTCATCGGCAGGCGTCTGTTCGCCATCGTGGTAGCCGAGCGCCTCCGAGACGCCGACGCTGGTCGTCGCCACCACGGGAAAGCCTGCCTCGACGACGGTGCGGGCGGTAGCCGCGTCCCAGGCGTTGGGGAGTACCAGCGGCTCTGGGCCGGCGTGCAGCGCGCGTAAAGCGGCCGCTGCCTCCTGGAGGTTCATGCCGGCAGGGTACTGCGCCTTGCCGGGCGCTGAATTACCAGTGGCGCAAGCGCCAGCCAAAGCTGAGTTTGCTCGCAAACGGCTCGTTAGGAAATGGTCGGCTGGCTGTAGGCAACCCGTCGGGGCCCTTGCCCAGACCAGCCTCGACCAGCGCCCGCAGGAGCGGCCGGTTGGCTCGCTCGCTGGCGCGGTCGCCGAGGCCGCGATCCTCCGCCTGTGCCAGATGGTCCATGGCTCGATCGGCGAAGCCGGCCCAGGCTAACAACTCAGCCAGGCGATACCACGGCCAGGCAACGTCGGGGAGCCGATCGGCGGCGCCCTCGTAGGCCAGCCGAATGCGGACAAACGCATCTTCGTCGGCGGGGTCGCCACACCCAGCCCGCACATTTCGGCCGAGCGAGCGGGCACCCAGTGGGCCCTCTGCCAGATCTCCTTCGGCGAGCAAGAGCCAGCCTTGGTCGCGCTTGCTGAGGACGAGGTCTCGCGCGCGAGATAACGCTTCGGCCTGGTGATCGGTGGGGTTGGTGATTACATGGGTCGTCTTGCCGCCTGACCACCAGCGCGCATCCTGGTCGGCCCACGGCGTGTCGGTCAACGGATCTTTCAGACCAACGGCCCGTGCAGTTCGGGAATCGATGCGGCTGGCCGTCAGATAGAGGTTGAAGGCAGATGTCGGATTGATGCCGGCCTGGCGGTATGCCGCCCGGAATGTTTCGGCGTTGGCCGCTCGGCCGAGCAGACTGGCGGCATGCAACAGCCGCACCGCACCGCGTCGATCGCCGGCGTCGAGCGCCTGCTGGGCCAGCCATTCAGCGGCTTCAGCCTGGATCGAGCGGGCAGGTCGATCCTCGAGCAGACTGTGCCACGCGTCGGCTGCTCGCCTATGGTGGCTGGCTGACAGCGCACGCGCTAGCGGCACCAGGTCGGTCTCGAGCTCCCAATCTCGTGGCATGCTCTGCCGCGCGTTGGCGCCCAGGCGGTCGAGATCAGGTTCCAGGGTGCGCGCCGCCCACAGCTCGTCAAACGCGGTGTCGAGATCACCGACCAGCAGTGCCGCGCGCCCGGACTGACGGTGCTGGGTGATATGGACAACGAGCTGCTCGGCGAGGAGGCGTTCGGCCGATTCGTTGCGCTCGC
>DASYKL010000063.1:0-2479 GCA_035995405.1 Chloroflexota bacterium | reverse complement strand
CTCGCACACGCCATGCGGATCTCATCGTTATGGCTACGCACGGTCGCACTGGTCCGGGCCGCTGGGTGCTTGGCAGTGTCGCCGAAGCGGTCGTCGCAAGCAGCCCGGTACCGGTTCTGGTGCAACGCGCCTGGCAGCCGCTCTTTGGCGAGCCACTCCTGCATGACAAACCGAAGCTGATCGTGCCGCTCGACGGCTCTGCGTTCGCGGAGTCTGTGTTGGAGGCGGCCGCCGGACTGACGGCCGATCTCAACGGCAAATTGATCCTGGTCCGCATGGAAGACAGTCCAGCGGATGTGCAGACCGCGCTGGAATATCTCACGCGAATGCAAGTTCAACTCGCGGTCCAACACCCCAACCTGGTCATCGAGACGGATCTGCGCGTCGCCGAGGCGGCGGTCGGTATCGTCGAGGCGATCGCCAAGCAGGAAGCAGCACTGGTCGTTATGGCGACCCATGGGCGCAGTGGCGCGCTGCGGGCGATTCTGGGCAGCGTCGCAGGCAAAGTGATCCAGCAGGCGGAGGTACCGGTGGTGCTCATGCGGCCCACGCCGGTAGAACCGTTCCAGCCAGTCCTGGCAGGTGTGGCCACCGCGTGACCTGGATGTGTCGTACCTACCCCGCGAGGTTGCGCTGCCAACCACCCTCCGGGGTGTGGTGCATCGATGCTGCAGGCACCATGCTTTCGACATGAAGCGCATTCTGTTGGTTGACGACGACGTCGCAAGCTGTGAGATGGCGATCCGGATTCTGAAGGAGCTCGATTGTGCTGTCGACACGGTGCCCGACGGCAGCACGGCTCTGAAGCACTTGCGACGTGCGGCGCCCGATGCCGTGCTCGTGAGTGTGAACATTCCGGAAATGGCTGGCAGCGCGTTTGTTGCGGCGTGTCACCAGGTGTCGGACTGCAGTGGACTACCGGTCGTGGTAATGGCCGTGACTCCGCTGGCAGCAGTCGACGCCATCCGCCTGGGTGCGCGAGGCTGCATCAAGAAGCCCCTTGACAGGGGTGGCGTAATGGCGGGGCTTCAACCTTTGCTGCAGGATCGCGAGACCCGGCTCCGACCAGGCGGGCCGATCGCAATAAAAATAGCGGTGGTTACGCGGGCTTGATCCAGACCGGCAGCGGGGTCCATCTCAGCGGCGCGCGCCGAGTGGACGTGGCGTGGCTGGGAGCGCCACCCGTACTCGCGCGTCTACGACAACTGCTCCCGTAGCGCTGACCATCACCGGGTTGCAATCCAGTTCGGCTATTTGCGGGTGATCGTCAGCCGTGGCGCCGATTCGCAGCAACACGTCCTCGAGCGCATCAATGTCACACCGCGGGGCGCCCCGGTTGCCTTCCAGCAAAGGGAAACTGCGCAGCTCGCGGAGCATGCTAGATGCGTCGTGACGCGTGAGCGGACTGAGCCGTACCGAAACGTCCTTCAAAAGCTCGACGAGCGTGCCGCCCGCACCGCAGGCAATCGTCGGTCCAAACTGCGGGTCGTCGACAACGCCCACGAGCATCTCGATTCCGGGTGGCGCCATGCGCTGGATCAGAAAGGCCGTCGGCGGCGTCCCGCTGGCGCTGCGGACCGCGGCCGCCATGTCATGAGCCGCTGCCAGGACGTTTCGATGTCCGTCCAGGTGAAGACGAACGCCGCCCACGTCGGACTTATGGAGCAGGCCTGGCGCGATGGCTTTGAGCGCCACCTCGCCACCCAGCGCAGCCGCGACGTCGGCCGCTTCCTCCGCTGTCGCAACCAGCCGCTGGTCCACAACGCGAACGCCATACATACCGAGCAACCGCCGCACTTCGTCTGGCGTGAGCCAGCCGCCACCGCGCTGCAGTGCGTCTGCCAGAAGCGCGCCAGCATCGTCGGGATACGTGTTGCTGAACGAGGGCGCATCCTCCACTGGCAGCGCTCGCCAGTCGGCGTAGTGAAGCGCGTGACTGAGCGCGATCACGGCGGGCTCGGGGGTGTGATAGCCGGGGATGCGACCGCCACTGGAGGTGTTCAACGCGGGCAGCGGCTGCGCGGACATGAATACAGCCAGGATCGGCTTGGCCGCGGTAAGGCTATCGACGGCCACCGAAATCGCCAGCGCGACGTCCTCGGGCTGGGTCGCCAGGGGTGGCAGGAAGATCGAGATCACCGCGTCAACGTTGGAGTCCTCGGCGATCGCTCGGAGTGTCTGCCCATACTGCTCGGCCGTGGCAGCAGCCAGCATGTCGACCGGGTTCGTGACGCTCGCTTCAACTGGCACGAGCTCACGCAATGTTGCCTGGGTGGCCTCAGACAGCGGCAGCAGCTCCAGCCCGCGCGCTTCGCAGGCATCTGCGCACATGACCGCGGGTCCACCCGCGTTGGTCACGATCGCCACCCGGCGGCCGGCCGGGAGTGGCTGGTGAACCAGAAGCTCTGCGACGTCGAGCATCTCGTCGAGCGTGTCCGTTCGAATGACTCCGGCTTGTTGGAATAGCGCGTCCACGGTG
>DASYKL010000062.1:0-5722 GCA_035995405.1 Chloroflexota bacterium | reverse complement strand
CCAGCCGATCGGCCGCACGGTTGATCTCACTCAGGAATCTGTCCAGGTGCTCGGCGTCGCCAGGGCCCCGCGCGCGCCAGCGCAGCAGCAATTGCACCGCCGCCTTGAGACCGGCCAGCGGATTGCGCAGCTCGTGACTGGCGATCCCCAGGAACTCATCACGCGCCCGCACGGCGGCTTCCGCTTCGGCTCGTGCACGGCGCTCAGCCTCGTACAGGCGCGCGTTTTCAAGGGTGATTGCCGCGTGGGCAGCGATACCGGCAGCGAGTTGCTCCTCGCGTTCCCCGAACACGCCCACATCCGAGTGACCGAAGAACAAGCCACCGAGTACCTCACCGGCGCGAGACACCACGGGCTGAGCAAGATAGCTGCGCACAGGCAGATGGCCCTTGGGCATGCCGAAATGAGGCGAATTGTGGCCGTAGCGTGGATCACGCGTGATGTCGTCCGAGCGAACGACGCCCTCGCCGCGAAACGTTGGCTCAAACACAGCGGTGTTCCGAGGCATCTCGAACGCGCTGAAGCGCTCTCGAGGCACACCGGAAATGGTGTAGAGCATGTACGATTCGCCCTGGTCTTTCTCCACGTTGTAGAAAAACGCGCCGAACTGCGCGCCACTCAGTTCGGTGGCCGCGTCCGTCACGCGCTGAAGCAGCGCATTGAGGTCGAGCTCGGCCGCCAGACCCAACCCGACGCGCCGCAGCGTCTCCACCGTCCGCGACTCTTCCGCGAGGCGCACGTGGCTCTCGCGTAGGGCGCGCTCCGCACGCTCCCGTGCCCTCAACAGACGCGCGGCTTGGAGGGCAATTGAGCCCTGATTCACCCCTACGTTGATGAGCAACTGTTCGTCGTCACGTGGAAAGTCAGGTTCGCGCGAGGCGAAAGCCAGGCGTGCCGTCGCCCCCTCGAGAGCTAATTGCGCGATGAACACCCGGACGGTGCCAGGACCGAAAGGGTCTTGCACTGCGGAGACGCTGCGGCTATCCGCCAATACTCCAAGCGCAGTCGCAAGCTTATAGGCCGGCAGCGGCCCCGAATCCCCCCACGCCACGTGCAGCTCGGGCGAATCCGCGGCGTCGTCGAGCTCCTGCAGGACCGCGTACACCCAGTCGCCACGGACGACCTGGTGCAGCGCTTCGACGAGGCTCGTGAGAACCGACTCGGGCTCCAGGCCAACCCACAACGCGGGCAGCGCGGCAATCGCGACCAGGTCGCGGATAGTGCGCCGCAGGTGGCGCACCTCTTCGCCAGCCTGCTCGCCAACTCCTGGCGCTTCTCGCCCAGCCATTCCCGAATGCCCGCGCGATCGTCTCAGTCGGCCTGGGTGGACGAGGCTTTGCGCTGCCGTAACTCAGCAAGGAATTCGTCAGGCGGCACGAAGAAGGGATTCGCTTGCAGCAGCCCACCGATAATCACCATCGGGTGCGTCCGCATGATGTCCATGACCACGCCGGCGCCAAACTTGGCGAGTGAGTACGTTCATATAACGGGGTCCGGGTACTTCGGCAACAGGTAGTTCAGGCGGGTTTCATACTCGACCAGATCGTCAACACCCGGGCGGTCCTCGAGCGCCCACTCCATGTGTGCCACCAGCCGCGTAAGCGGGTACCCGCGGGTCGGGCCTTCTTCGAGCACCGCCTGGATCAGCGCCAGCATTGCGTCCTGATCGAAATGGCCGCCCCTCAGGTACGCCTCTTCCCAGAGGCGCACCTCGAGCTGCCCGCGCCCTATCGCGCCGACCACATCGATGCCTCCAGCTTCTAGCCGCCGCTTGTGGTCCTCAAGCATGCACGGGTCGACGATGTGGAACGCCCGTTGGCCCAGCTCGATGCCCTCGGCAATGAAGGGCAACAGCACACGGTACTCCTCATCCGGCGAATGGAAGAAAGCACATACGTGCCGCGAGCGCTCAAGTACGGAACCCGCCAGTTGCAGCGGGGGGGTCTGAGGCACCGTCACAGTTGTCCTCCTAGAGCGATGCTAGCGTGTCCAAGCCGATTGGCGCCCCAGCCGCCCACGCCGCGGGGGCCTCGCCGATCTCACGCTCGCTCGTCCGCACCTGCCGGTCACGCGCCGCTTCTTCCATCCCACTTGGATTCAGCTCCCCGTAGCGATCCGAGAGGAGCGCTGTGCCGCACAGTGGATACAGGAACTTGGTAGCACGCTTGGGCGAGCAGTGGCGGCGCGCGTTCGCTCATGAAAGTAGTGGCGCGGCGTCGCGCCCGACGACTTGGACTCAACACGCTGGTGCCGCCACCCGGCGATCGCGCGGGCGACGGGGTTGGCGCGTGAAACCGGTCAAGAAGTACCTGGCTCACGTCCGGCGCTGGGCCAGCCGGTTCTGAAGAACCACAACCACGAGCAAGAACGCGCCACGGATGACTGATTGCCAGTACGCGCTAAGGCTGATGAACCCACGGCCGTTTTCGAAGTTGAGAATGTTGAACAGCAGCCCCAGAAGCAACACGCCCACCAGCGTCGCGGCCACCGAGACCAGACCACCGGTCAGTAACGTACCTCCAACTACCACTGAAGCGATCGCGGACAGCTCCCAGCCCAAACCTTCCGTTGGCTGGCCGGCCCCGAATTGCGCCGCCAGCAGGACCCCGGCAAGCGCGGCGAGGAAGCCGTTGACCGTGTACACCGTGATCAGCAGCCGCTCGACGCGCAAGCCCATCAGCCGCGTCGCTTCTTCATTGCCACCTACGGCCAGCACGTGACGTCCATATTGCGTGTGGCCCAGGACGACCCAGCCGACGGCATACGCGACGACCAGGATGACCACCGGAATTGGTATGCCCAGCAGCTCACCCTGGCCGAAATCGGTGACGAAACCGCTCGCGGGATCCACTGAGACAGAGTGGTTGCCGGCGAACACGAGCGCCAGGCCGCGCGCGCCGAGCAGCATGGCCAGCGTCGCGACGAACGGCAAGACCCGCAACCGCGCGATGACCAGACCATTGACCAGGCCCAGCAGTGTGCCGCCGAGTAGCGCTCCGCCCACCGCCGGCAGTAATCCATAGGGACTCAGGAGCGCGGCGATGACGCTGGCGAACGCGGCCACCGCACCGACCGAAAGGTCTATGCCGCCAGTCATGATCACGAACGTCATGCCGAGTGCAATCAATCCGAACATCGAATTGAAGCGCAGCACACTCCACACGTTGTAGGCGGACAGGAAATTGTCATAGCGCACAGCGCCGAACAAGATCAGCAGCGCGAGCGCGATGAGCACACCCTGGCGCTGAACGAAACTCGCGAATTGCGTGGACGAGGCCAGGCGGCGCCGGGCCAGCGGCAGACTGCTCATGAGCCGCTCGCCTGCGGTCGCTGCAACCAGACCGCGGCGACGATGATGACCGCTTTGACGGTCAGCGCAACCGCGTCCGGAATCCCGTGCGCCAGCAGCGTGAAGCGAATCAACTGCATGATCAGCGCGCCGATCAACGTACCGATAACCGTCGCTCTGCCACCGGTCAAAGGCGTACCACCGACGGCCGTGGCCGCGATCGCGTCGAGTTCCATATTCTGTCCGACGAGATTCGCGTCGGACGAGGAGTTGATCGAGATAACGATAAAGCCAGCGATGCCGGCGAGCACGGCGCTGATGGCATATACAGCCAGCTTGACACGGCCGACCCGGACACCCGCTAAACGCGCAGCGTTCTCATTGCCGCCCACCGCGAGCACGAAACGGCCAAAAGCGGTGCGGCGCATGATCCACCACACCACCAGCACCACAACCAGCATGAGTATCGCCTGGAAAGGAACGTTCAGCGGGCGGCCCAAGCCGATGTACTGAAACGTAGGGTTGCGGAATGGCTGGAGATTGCCGTTCGTCACTACCTGAGCAATGCCTCGACCGGCGATGAACAAAACCAGCGTGGCAATGATCGGTTGGATTTTGAGCCCGGCGATCAGTGCGCCGTTGAATAACCCGAAGCACATCGTCACCAGCAGGGGCAGCGTGAATGCGGCGACGACGCCGATCAAAGGATCGGCCAACGGCCCGCTGGTATTCAGGAAGATGAGCGGCGCCAGGGCGCCACTGATGGCCATCATTGACCCTACCGACAAGTCGATCCCGCCGGTGGCGATAACCAGGGTCATGCCAGTAGCGCAAATCGCGATCGTGGCGACCTGCGTCAGGTTTACGTTGAGCGTCTGAATGTTGAGAAAGTTGCGCGTGAAAAACGCGTTGTAGATCAGCAGAATCAGCAGCGCGCCCAACGCGCCATGGGACTGGCCAAGGTTCTGCCAGCGGGCAGGCACCGTCAGTCGGCGCGCGGTGCCTACGATAGCCGTTGCCGCACTAGCCATGCAGGTGTGGCTCCGCTCTGCTCGCCTCCGCCAGTCCACCTGCGGCGCCGTGGGCCATGGCCGCCATAATGGCGTTCTGCGAGATCGCCGCGTGTGGCAACTCAGCGACCGTACTGCCGTCCCGCAAGATGACGACTCGATCGCAGCCTTCGATGAGCTCTTCCAGCTCTGAGGAGATCATGAGTACACCCAAGCCCTGGTCGGCAAGCTCGTTGATCAGCGCCTGAATCTCGCCTTTGGCGCCGACATCGATGCCGCGCGTCGGTTCATCCAGGATCAACAGTCGCGGGTTCAGGCACAGCCAGCGCGCCAGTAATACCTTCTGCTGGTTACCGCCAGACAGCTCGCGGATTTTTTGCTCCGGGCCGCTGGTTTTGATGCCCAGGCGGCGGATGAACTCGTCTACGATACGCCGCTGTTTATCCTGGTCGACGATCCCGTAACGGGAAAGCATGGGCATTGCTGCCAGCGTCAGATTCTCGCGCACCGACATGTGCGGGATCACGCCATCGGTTTTGCGGTCCTCGGTACAGAACCCGATCCCGGCGTGAATGGCATCCGACGGTCGCCTGAAGCCCGCCAACCGGCCATCGACCAGCACTTCGCCACCTTCGATTGGGTCCGCACCGAAGATGGCTCGGCCCGTCTCGGTGCGGCCGGCGCCCAGCAGACCCGCCAGCCCAACGATCTCCCCTTTGCGCACATTGACGCTGGCGTCGTGCAGCGCGCGTCCCCGGCGCAAGTGGCGCGCTTCGAGCAGGGCGTCACCGGTGGTGTGCGTCCCGCCGGAGAAGCCGGTCTGGCCCCCGCGGCGGACGTCGCTCAAGTCTTTGCCCAGCATGCGCGCGACTAATTCGAGTTTGGTGATTTCGGCCATCGGTCGGGATTCGACGGTCCGCCCATCGCGCATGATGGTCACCCGATCGCAAACTGCGAATAGCTCGTCGAGACGGTGGCTGACAAAGATTACGCTCACGCCGTCGGTCTTCAGCTGGCGCAGGACCTTGAACAGCGTCTCGACTTCGCGATCGTCGAGCGACGAGGTTGGTTCGTCCATGACGACCAGCTGGCTGTGAAATGACACGGCGCGGGCGATGGCCACCATCTGCTGTATTGCCGTGTTGAACGTATTCAGGGGCTGCTCCACATCTATCTGGATGCCGAAGCGTGCCAGGAGCTGAGCCGCTTCCTGGTTCATCCGTCGCCAATCGATGAAACCGAATCGGCGAGGCTCTCGACCCATGAAAATGTTCTCGCTGACCGAACGATAGGCGACGAGGTTGACTTCCTGGTAGATCGTGCTGATGCCGTTGGTCTGGGCCGCGTGTGGGCTGTGGAAATCGACCGCGCGCGAGTCGAACACAATGCTCCCAGCGTCGCGACGGTAAGCACCGGTGAGAAT
>DASYKL010000061.1:0-4398 GCA_035995405.1 Chloroflexota bacterium | reverse complement strand
TTGCCGCCAGCCCCCAGCCCCCAACTCCCAACTCCCAACTCCCAACTCCCGACACCCACCGCATCTTGCTGCGCGTCTGGCGCGATGTGCCGTTCCCGAGCTGGCTGCGGCAGGTCTTCCTGCGCATTCTCAACCCGTCCTTCATGGTCGGCGCCATGGCGCTCATCCAGGACGAACAGGGCCGCGTGCTCGTGCTCGAGCACACCTATCGCCGCGAAGTGCCGTGGGGCCTCCCCGGTGGCTGGCTCAAACAGGCCGAGAGCCCCGAAGAGGGCCTGGCTCGCGAGGTCTTCGAAGAAACCGGTCTGCGGGTCCGCGTAGACGTTCTCCTGGCCGCCGAGTTCTGGGGCAGCTCGCAGCTTGACCTGATGTATCGCTGCATGGTCGAGGGCGGTACCTACACCTCGTCGGCCGAGACCGGCTTGCATCGCTGGGTGCTGCCCGCGGACCTGCCGGAGCTGCTGCCCAATCAGCTCGCATTACTGCGCAAAGTTGGAGTGTTCGGCTAGGTCGCTAGCCGTACAATCGGCGCAGGGCCACGCTTGCCCGAGCTGGCCTTGCTCCAGCTTGCCCGCGTCCACCGCGGCAGCCCGAGTCAACCTGTCGGAAGGAGGTGATTCGACTGTGGACGTCATGATTCCCATCATCGTGGCCCTAGTTGCCGGCGCGATTGGCGCTGGGCTGGGCTACTCCATGAAGCGACGAGCAGCGACCGACGAGCGTCGGTTAGGTGAGCTGTACGCCGCCGAAGTCCGCGCCAGCGCAGACGCCGAAAGAAAAGCCATTCTGCTCGAGGCCAAAGAGGATGCCATCCGCACCCTGGCCTCCGCCGAGGAGGATGGCCGGCAACTCCGCCTCGAGGTGCAGGCCCAGGAACGACGCTTGCGCCAGAAAGAAGAGAATCTCGATCGTAAAGCCGAGGACATCGAAAATCGCCAACGCCGATTGCAGCAGCGCGAGGAAGCCACCGATCTGCGGTTGCGAGAGGTGGAGACCTTGCGCCTCGAGCAAGTCGCAGCCATCGAACACGTGTCGTCGTTGACCCGCGACGAGGCACGCCTACTGTTGTTGCAGCGCGTGGAAGAAGAAGTGCGGACCGAAGCCGGACGTCGAGCCCGCGTCATCGAGATGGACGCCCGCGCGACGGCCGAAACCCAGGCGCGCAAGATCCTGGCGCTAGCCATTCAGCGGTATTCGAGCGACACGGTCGGCGAGATCACGACCACAGTGGTCCCCATCCCCAACGAGGAGATGAAGGGCCGCATCATCGGTCGCGAGGGCCGCAACATCCGCGCGCTCGAAGCGGCTACGGGTGTCGACCTGATCATCGACGACACACCGGATGCGGTCACGCTGTCGTGTTTCGATCCAGTACGTCGCGAGATCGCGCGTCTGGCGCTGACCAAACTGGTCCAGGATGGCCGCATCCATCCGGCGCGGATTGAAGAAATAGTGGCCAAATCGAAGCAGGAGATCGAGCAGGAGATTCGCGAAGAGGGTGAAGCCGCGTCGTATGAAGCGGGCGTGCCCGGCTTGCATCCGGAGATCATCAAAGTCGTCGGGCGGCTCAAATTCCGCACGTCGTACGGTCAGAATCAGCTGCAGCACGCCGTCGAAGCAGCCCATATCGGGGCGATGCTGGCCGCGGAAGTCGGCGCGGACGTGAACGTCGTGCGCCGTGCGTCGTTTCTGCACGATATCGGCAAAGTGCTGACCCACGAGGTGGAAGGACCCCACCACATCATCGGCGCCGACTTCATTCGCCGCTTTGGCGAGGCCAAGCCGGTCGTGCAGGCGGTGATGGGGCATCACGATGCTGACCCGGACCGCCAGGCGGTTGAAGACGTGCTGGTCCAGGCTGCCGACGCGGCATCAGGAGCCCGGCCAGGCGCCAGACGGGAGAGCGTGGAGAACTACGTCCGCCGCCTCGAGGCTCTGGAAGAAGTCGCCAACTCCTTCGATGGCGTCGAAAAGTCGTTTGCCATTCAGGCCGGCCGCGAAGTGCGGATCATCGTCAAACCCGAAGTCATCGACGACCTCCAGGCGATGCGCCTGGCGCGGGACATCGTCAAGAAGATCGAAGAGACTTTGCAGTACCCGGGCCAGGTCAAGGTCACCGTGGTGCGCGAAACGAGGGCGGTCGACTATGCCCGCTAGCGCCAACCGCCCAGCGGAACATCCTGCCCGAGCTCAAGGCCGAGGCCGTCAGGGTCAGCCGCGTTGACACTAGACCTCCACTTGCATAGCACGGTCTCCGATGGTCGCCTCGCGCCAGCGGAGCTCGTGCGCCTCGCCCACCAGCATGGCGTCACCACCATGGCCCTGAGCGACCATGACGCCACCGATGGCGTGGACATCGCCCAGGCCGTCGGCAAGGACTTCGGCCTCCGCGTCATCCCCGCCATCGAGCTGAGCACCGACCTGCCCGGTGCCTCCATCCATATCCTGGGGCTCTTCCTCAACCACCACACTCCAGCATTCCAGGCCGCTATTGGCGAGTTCCGCCAGGCGCGTCTGGCGCGCGCTGAGCAAATGGTCGACGCCCTGAAAAGCGTCGGCGCGCCCATCAAACTGGAGCGCGTATTCGAAATCGCGGGCGAAGGCAGCGTCGGCCGACCGCACGTCGCGCAGGCGCTGCTCGAAGCCGGCCACATCCAGACCATCGACGAAGCGTTTGACCGCTTCATCGGTCGTGGCGGTCCGGCCTACTTCGAAGGCTTTCGCCTGGAGCCTGCCGAAGGCATCCGGCTCATTCATTCCGTGGGCGGCTTTGCCAGCTGGGCCCATCCCAACGAGCTCGATGGCAAAGACTGGCGCGCGTACCTGCCCCAGGTGGTCGAGGCGGGGGTCGATGGCCTGGAGGCGTACTACTCGAAGGACTACGGTCCGCAGGTTCCGGCGGCATTGCTCGAGGCGGCCCGCGAGTACGACCTGGTGCCGACGGTCGGCAGCGACTTCCACGGGTTCGGCACACTCCAGACTCCGCCAGGCGGAGTGGCCTCACCGCCCGAGCTGCTCGAACGGCTCGAGGAGCGCGTCGAGCGTCTGCGCCGCACTTGAAGGCGCGCAAGACGCAGCCGCTTACAGCAGCCGCTTACAACAGCGGCTTGCGTCGGCGCCGTGTGACCGCCACGGTGACCACGGCCATGAGCACCAGCAGCACCAGGATCATGCCGACGATGGCGTAGAGCTTATCGATGCTGGGTGCTTCGGGTGGCGTGTGCAGGCTCAGCCCGATGACTCCCAGCACAGCTGACACAATGTAAAGCAAGAGCACCGTCTGGCCCGTACTCAGGCCGAGGTCGTGCAGCTTCATGGGCAGGTGCTCGCGATCGCCGCCGATCGTCGGCCGTGCACCGCGCGTCAAACGGCGGAAGATGACCCACGCCGCATCGAGAATCGGCACGCCGAGCACCAGAATGGCTGTGCCCACTTTGGCGCCGCCCAGTATGCCGCTGCCCGCCAATCCAAATCCGAGCAGCAACGAGCCCGAGCTGCCCATGAAGATCGAAGCTGGCGGTCGGTTGCGGCCGAGAAAACCGAGACACACTCCAGCCAGTGCGAGCGGGAACAGCGCCACCGAAAACTGGGTAAACAGGAACGCTCGCGCGAACAGGACCATTGCCCCGCCGAGCGCGACGCCTCCCGCCAGACCGTCCATCACGTCGACCCAGTTGATGGCGTTCATCATGCCGACGAACCACAGCAAGCTGATCGGGATGTCAAGCCAGAAGGGCAGCTCGATCGGATCACCGAACGGCTGGGCAATGCTGCTCACCCGCAGCCCGAATGCAACGGGGACGGCGGCGATGACCAGCTGCCCGATCAGCTGCGGCAGCGGCCCGAGTCGCCGCCGGTCGTCAAGGATGGCCAGTGGGACGATGCACAGCGAGCCGACCACCAGGCCGAGTACGCGCATGTCGTCGGCCGGGTTCCACTCGCGACCAAGCTGCGGATCGATCAAGAACTTGTCGCGCAGCAGGTAGCCGACCAGTAGCGCCAGCCACAAGCCGCCCAGCATGGCGTAGCCGCCGGTGCGCGGTACGCTGGTACGTTGGACTTCCCCTGGCCGAGGGTCATCGAGCACGCCCATGCGGCGGCCCAGCTTTTCTGTGCCTTGTGCCAGGAAGTAGGTGGTGATCGTCGCGATCAGAAAAGCGATGCCCAGCCAGGGGATCGGATTCACTGCAGCGCTTCAGCCGCCGCCAGGCACATCTGCGCCAGTCGCTCACGGTCGCCGTTGACGACCAGCTCCTCCAGCTCGGCGATGACGCCTGGCACTGCGTCGAACGCGGCGGGGTCGCGCGTCGTGCGGACCGATCGCAGCCCGGGCGCCGGGCCGGCGGCAAACGATTCGTTGCGCGAAAGCAGCACCTCGTGCAACCGCTCGCCCGGTCG
>DASYKL010000060.1:0-2714 GCA_035995405.1 Chloroflexota bacterium | reverse complement strand
TGGCCTGGCCCGCCACGCTGGGTTTACGGGTCTGGGCGAGACGGCGGCAATCGAAGAAGTCGTTCGTTCTGAGTCGTACGAGACGGTCCAGACCTATTTCAACGTCTTGAACCCGAGTGCCGGTTTTGTCGGCCATGCGGGTGGGCAGCAAGATTTCGCGGGCCTGATCGACACGGCGGCGCGGTCGGGGGTTGGGGTGATTGTGATCCGCGCCCTCGCCGCCGGCGCGGCGACGGCTGAGGACACCCGGCCGCCGAACGCTGGCAGCCCTGGAGGTGGCCTGGTCAGCGGCGGCTCGTACGAAAGTGACCTGGAGCGCGCGCAGCGCCTGCGCACTTTGGCCACGGAGCTCGGGATGGAAAGGCCGGTCGAACTAGCGGTCCGGTTCGCCCAAAGCAAACCCGGCGTGTCGACGGTCCTGGTCGGCTACTCCAGCCTCGCTCATCTGCAAGCAGCGATCCAATACACCGCCCGCGGCCCGCTAGCCCCCGAGGCTATCGCCAAAGTCCTGGACTTCAGCACGACCTGAGCGCCCGCCTGCGCCCGACCGTCGCCGGGTATCTGTGCTCGGGAGCTCCGCGCTAGTAGTGGATCGTCACCGGCGTGCCGACGTGGGCCCATTCCCAGAGCCAGGCGCTGTCGCCGTAGGTGAGGCCCAGGCAGCCGTGGCTGCCTGCGTAGCCCCACATGCTGCTCCAGTAGTTGTAGTGAAAACTCGCGCCGTCGCCCGTGAAGTACTGTGTGAACAGGACGTTCGTCAGGTAATACCCGCCAGGGCCAAAGCGGGGGATGCCGATTGTGTCGCTGTTCATCGTCTCGTTGGCGACGCGGCGCAGGATCGTGAACACGCCGGTGGGTGTCGGGCGAGTGCCGGTGCCTTTGATTGCCAGGAACGTGGCGACCTGAGTGTCGCCTTCGTACGCCGTCACCCGGGCGGGCGAGTTGAGGTCTACGTCCAGCCAGTGGCCGCCGAAGTCTTCGCTCCGCTGTGGCACGAAGACAACGTCAGCGGGGACGAAATCGCCCGTGTCGGTGCGATACCAGCGTGAGCCGTCTTCGCCGTTCACTGCGCCGGTGAGCGTCAGCCACGTATTCGGATTCAGCTGCTTCTCAGATGCCTCGTCCGCCGCCGTTGGATACAGCGCCAGCGGAGCGCCGTCCGTCAGAATGCCCCGAGTGTCGATAGCGAATTCGTCGGTGAGTGCCGGCGGTGGCAGCAAGAGGTAGCGCGAGGGCGGCTCGCCTGGGCCGAGCTGGTCGCTCTGCAGGTACGCCTCAGTCCTGGTTCGCGGGTCGAACACATGCGCCCAATCGCCGTCGTAGCCGAGGACCTGCAAGGTGGTGAGCGCCGGCAAACTGCCGAAGGACTCGGCGTCGGCGCTCGGACCGCTGTACAGCGTCACCGGGTTCAGGTTGACCGCCCACGTCGCCGAGGCAGGTGTTTGTCCTGGTCCAACGACGGCCACTGGCTGGCTCTGGTCGCCACCCGGCTCGGCAAGTACCCCACCTGGGCCCAGGACGACACTCCCCAGCAGCAGGAGGCTGACTGCCGGACCGATCAGGCGACGGCTGAATGAGGGACGGTGAGGCGACATGGCTCCTCCAGGAATGGGCAGCGGGACACCTCCCCTGGAGACACCCCTGTTTTCATGAAAACGATACGTCAAAATTCGTCGAAATTGGAACCTAAAACGTTTTGTGTCGCATACGCATGGCCCGTGCCGCGAGCGAGCCGCTGCTGTTAAGGCCGGCCGCTCGGTCTCAGGTCGCGGCAGCCACGTGCTCATCTGAGGCCGTCGAGGTGTCCTTCCCGCGCAGCAGGAGAACTGCCACCAGCAAGCCCACAAACCCTAGCAGGCGACCTGCCAGACTCGGCCGCGATGCTGTCTGTGGTGGCTCACACAACTCGCCCGACCTCGACGAGCCAGCCGGCGTCGACGCGTTAGACGTCTGACCCTGCTCGGCGAATTGACTCGCCGTCGAACGGGTCGGTGCGCCCAGCGTGCCGCCGCCCTGGATTGCCGGCGCCTGGCCACTCGCTTCTGCCTGTACCTGGCCCGTCCTCTGATTGAACGACGCTCGACCCTGTTGTGCTGCCGCCGTTGCTTCGGCCAGCGCGACCGACCGCGCCGGCTGCTGCAGGAACGCGTTCAATTCCGCGCCGAGCACGAAGACCAGCCCCAGCAGGTAGAGCCAGAACGTCAAGACCAGGAACACGCCAAACAGGGCATACGCATGGTTCGGCGGGAAGAAGCGGAGATACAGCGGGAACATCTGCGAGATGACGAGCGTCAAGACGGTCGCCAGCAACGCGCCGGGCATGACATCACGCCAGCCCTGTTTGGCGTTGGGCAGCACTTTGTAGATCAACAAGAACAGCAGCAACGCGCTCAGGATCGACACGGACCAGCCGACAACGCGGGCAACGACAGGACCGATCGGCAACCCGAGCGGAAGATTACCGACCACGGCCCCGATGCCAGCGGCCAACGTCGAGACGACCAGCAAGGCCGTTGTAATCAGCAGCATCAGGATGGACACCAGCCGCTGCATGATGAAGTTGCGATCGGGCACGTGATAAGCCTGATCGAAAACAGACGACATGTTGGCAAAGAAGCTGGACCCATTGACCAGCAACAGGACGACCGCGACGATGCCTGCCGAGGCGGCTGGTGCTTGGCGGACACCATTGATAGCGTCACCGATCGGGCCCG